>JAGFIY010000061.1 GCA_024103215.1 Melioribacteraceae bacterium
ATCTCTAACTGCAGTCCAAGGTTTAATAAAACCAAATGGGCCGGAATATTTTACTACATACATGGTCTCTCCTTATTTCTTCAATCGCTTAATTGTTTTTGCGTTCATCAAAGATTTCATTTGGTTAATTGCTGTCTCATTCAATCGCAGCAATCTTTCTTTTTGTGAAAGTCCTTGTTCAATTAAAACCGAGTTGATGCTTTCTAGATTAGACAGAATGACGAGTTGTTCAATTCTAGCATAATCCCGCAAATTACCGTTCTTGTTTTTATTTTTGGAGCGCCATTGTTTTGCTGTCATTCCAAATAATGCAACATTTAGCAAATCGGCTTCTGATGCATAAATAAACTCGGCTTGCTCTTTGGTAATTTTATCCGGAATCAAATGTTCCTTTACAGCATCCGTGTGTATTTTATAATTTACTTTTGCGAGTTCACGCTGAAGATTCCAAGTTAGAGATTTAGATTTTGCTTCTTCCTCTTTAAGTCGTTGAAATTCTTTCAATAAATAGAGTTTAAACTCGGCACTGATCCAAGAAGCAAATTCAAAAGCAATATCTTGATGAGCAAAAGTACCCCCATATTTTCCGGGTTTTGAAATTATGCCTATAGCATTTGTACTCTGTATCCACTTCTTGGGAGTAAGAGAAAAACTATTTAAACCCGCTTGATTTCTAAACCCATCGAATTCGATGGAATTAAAAGTTTCATTGTGAAGACTTTCCCACAGACCAATGAATTCAATTGTATTTCTGTTACGCATCCAATTTTGAATTACATAATCTGATCTTTTAGAATCTTTGGATTTTGCGATATCGGTTATTGATATATATTCAGAGTTTTCTTTTGCAAAAAGAGATATTTCTTTTTCCTTTACTATTATTTTTCTTACAGCCATGTTTGTCTCCTTCGCTTAACTAATACAAAGCTCCAAACCCACTGCCTGTTGAATGACCGACACCCACGTTCCAGATAAACTTAATCCCTTCGGGATCACCCTCTGCTATAATTGGGCAGAAGTTAGCTCTGCTTTCAATCTCTTTAATTTTCACAAGTTTTGTTTTGGGATTGAGATAATTTTCATCGAAGTGAACACTGACATCGAAATCCAAGTTTGCTTTTTTAAGTTTTGTTTGCAAGGTTTCGTTCAAGTAGTGGTTTGCATCTTTGTCTTTTGTTGTTAAGTGAATTGCTCTGAAGTTGTCGTCATATTTTCGTACGAATATCGGACTTGCGGCAGTGAATCTTTCACGATTGCCAAATTTCGGTGTGTCTTGAATTTGAACTTCGGTAACATTCATCCCGCAGCATACTTCCGGATCAGCTAAAACATTTTTAATGGTTTGTTTAGCTAAAGCTTCATCCCAAAAACTAATGAACCAAGTTGCGCCCGACGTAAATTGAAAACCATTTTTAATCATTTTACCATTAAGCAGCCAGCTAAGGGAGTAAAGGCTTACTTCATCGTGAATATTATTTTGACCCATCCATTTATGAAATGCACCAATGAGATAATGTTGATAATCGAATGGGACGTTTTGTCTGTTTGGGGTTAGTTTGAAATGCAATCTCAACATTTACCTCCAGTTAGTGATAAATAATCTTGCTAATAATATTTGATGCTTCTTTGACCGGAAACTGGTATTATTCTACTGAATAAGCATATAAGTTAAACTCGAATATTGAAAAATCATCTAAATATACAATTCTCCTGCGATAACTTCACTTATTTAATAGATTAATTATCCTGATAATTAAATTTAGCAGTTATATATTGTTGATCTACTCAAAGCTTATTTTTTTGTGAAATAGATTTACACGGTTTAGTTGTGTATTTTGCGGCGGTTCAACTGAAAGGGAAAAATATGAAAGCATCTGCAGCAGTAGTTTTGTTTTTATTAACTTTACCCTCATTATTATTAGCACAAGAAAGTGAGGTGAAGGAGATGGACAAAAAAGAAGGAAGAGTTACTGGGATAGGCGGCGTATTTTTTAAGTCCGATAATCCCAAGGAAATAAACGAATGGTATTATAAAAATCTCGGTCTTGCACCCAACGATTATGGTTCGATATTCGAGTTCAGGGAATCCGATTCCCGGAACAAGATTTATCTTCAATGGAGCCCTTTTTCAAAATCAACAAACTATTTTGAGCCATCCGAAAAAGAGTTTATGATAAACTACAGAGTTGTAAACATAGAAGCGCTGGTTGAACAATTGAAGGAGAACGGGGTTACTGTGCTTGATAGTATCGAAAGCTACGATTATGGTAAGTTTGTACACATTATGGATCCCGAAGGCAACAAAATTGAACTTTGGGAACCTGTCGATAAAGTTTTTGAAAATATGTACGACGGCAAAACAACTAAGTAGAATAAAAAAAGGCTGCCGCATTAGTAAGTATTAAAATGTGACAGCCTTTAAAAGTTTTTAGTTAACAGGTTTTATTTTCTTTTTAATTTGATCTCGCCTTTATAGGTTTCGAAATATATAACATCACCGCCGCCGTTTACATTTCCGTAAACCTCGCCGGATTTTCTGTCGAAGCGGCTCAATTCGATATCAAAATCGCCGGAGTAATCACCCTTTCTTCCGAGGTCGAAATCCACACTGAACTTTTCGTCGGATGGAATCGATAATTCAATATCGCCTTTATAAGTATCGAAGCTGCAGTTTCCTTTTATATCGGTAAAGTCAATTTTAATCTCACCTTTGTAAGTTTCAAGATCAATGCTGCCTGAAAAGTCGTATATTTTCACCTCTCCCTTGTAAGTTTCGAAATCAATCTGCGAATTTAGTCCGTATAATTTCGATTCTGATTTATAATCATCAACAACAATTTTGAAATCTGCCGGCACTTTAACGGTGTAATGAACAAATGCCAGCGTATTTATCGCATCTATCAGTTTTTTCTTGTAATCGGATTTCAAAAAGATGCTGTTTCCAGATTTTCCAAATTCAACCGTACATCTTTCAAGTTGTTCTTTCGGCGAGGTTGACCATCCGTCAGTATCGGGTTCAATAATTGCTTTGAAGTAAACTTCGGATTTATCCCATACTTCAACATTAATAGAACCCTTATAAGTTTCGATGCTGAGTGTTCCATCCCTATCGACAGAAAAAGTCTCCTCGAATTTCTTTGTTTCCTGTGCGAACAACACCGACGCGGCAAATAGAATTGTAAAAAGACAAAGACTAAAATATTTCATTACAAAATCCCCCATAAAAAATTTGAGTTAGTGTTTTCTTTTTAGACTCCTCAACCGGGATAAAGTTGTAATAATAAATTATTTTAGCGCAGTTCCGTTTACTGCAAACTCCCAAATCATACCGTAGCCGAGTCTTATAATATTTTTCATTTTGTTTATATCTGCTTTATCAGCGTGATCGCTCGGTTGATGATAATCATCGTGCCATCCTGCCATAAAATAAAAAATCGGGATATCCTTTCTTGCAAAAGGTGCGTGATCCGAACCGCCGCCCGGTTGTTCCGAACCTCTGAAGTTTATTTTCAGATTTGCTGCAATATCTTCGTTAAGTTTTTCAGCAGTTTCCTGCAGCACCGGCGATGTGCTTGTGAAAGTCATACTGCATTCAACTCCAAGAGTATCTGTTTCGGCTGTTCTCGAGATCATATCATAATTCAAGTTTAGTATTATATTATTAACCGGTTCGTAATTTTCCACAAAATACTGCGAACCAAGAAGTCCTTTTTCTTCCCCGGTCCAAGCCGCAAATATAATTGTCTTTTCCGGTTTGATTCCGCTCTCGGCAAAAGCTTTTGCGATTGTCATTACTCCCACAGTTCCAGAAGCATTATCGTCCGAACCGTTCCAGATATATCCTTTGTTCATTCCCACATGATCATAATGACCGCCGATAACAATTACTTCATTCGGATTTTTGCCTTCAATTTTTCCCAGCACGTTTCTTACTTTATAAATTTTCGAATCAACTGTCGTTTCTACAAAAATGCTTTTTCCTTTTAATTCACTGGAAGCCGGCTTCATTCTATTCATAGCATTTTTTTCAAACTCTTCAAGATCAACCTTTGTACCGTTCAAGATTTCCGAGGCTGCTCTTTCAGTTATTTCAATCGTAATTATAGATTGAGACAGATCTCTTCCAGGAAGTGTCATTCTGTTTCTAACTCCGGCTGTCAACCTTTTGGTACCTTCGTAATGTTTCTCTGAATATCGAAACGGATAATTAACAGCCCAGTTTAGTGAAGGATCGGCATCAGGATTGATTTCCAAAACGGCAATGGCACCTGCTTCGGAAGCTGCTGTGTTTTTCTCGCGGGCAAGCATCCAGATTCCCCATCTTCCTTCCGGTTTATATTTTTTATATGCCTCGCTTGTTGTGTCTTTATGTCCGGGATAACCGGATAATCTTAAAATAATTTTATCCTTAACATTAACATCTTCAAAATCGTTATAGTCGCCGTCCTTGCTCTTAAATCCGTAACCAACAAACACAATAGGGGATTCAATGCTTATGCCCACCGAAGAACTTCTTACGGAAAAATCTACGTTGTGTTTGAAGTTAATCTTCTTCTTTGTTCCTTGGGAGCTAGTGATTACCGAGAGATTTTGATCTTCTCCAGGTGAATATTCTATAAGACTAAAGTTTTGAAAATATGTAGGAGTTTCTATTACTTCCCCGCCCCCTCGTCTGGAAGGATAGGATCTTATTATATCGCCGGCAGGTTCAAGTCCGTAAAGTTTAAACATCGATGCGATATAATCCGCAGCTTGTTCGTTGCCTCTTGTGCCGGTTTCTCTTCCTTCCATCCAATCGCTTGCAAGAAATTCCAATTGCGCTTGAACAACATTGTCGGTAATTCCTTTTAGACCGGTTTCGAATTCGGATTGGGCATTAACAAAAGAAAAGCTGATAACTACAAAAAAAATGAAATTAAAAAGCGACTTCATAAAGCCCCCATGATGTGGTTGTTTAATGTGATCTTAAAAATTCAGTACTGTCCAAAACATTATGCAATCTTAGAAAAAGCAGCCGATCAAATTATAAAAGTATTATTTTTCTTTTTTGTTGAAGCAACCTTTCCCTAAATAATTTATCCGGTTATTTCGATACATCCTGACAAAAACCGTCAGGACACTCAATAACCAATATTTTAGGTTGGCTGAGTGATTCCGACGTCGTTTGTCGGGATAGTATCGAAGCCCCCGAAGAAAAGCCAAAATTATTTTGGACAGATACGAGAAAATTATTAAAATTGAATTAAAATAGCACGTTGTTATCTTATATTGTTAAAGAATTTTTAAAACAAAAAAAGGAGCACTTTTGTGCTCCTTCTGCAGTCATTTTCAATTGATAGGTTTATTTTAGTACAGAAACTTCCTGCGCTTGAGGTCCTTTTTCTCCTTCACCAATAATGAATTCGACCTTTTGACCTTCTTCCAGAGATCTATAACCCTCACTGTTAATGGAACTATAGTGAACGAAAACATCTTCGCCCCCTTCTCTGGAAATGAAACCGTAACCTTTTGAATTGTTAAACCACTTTACGGTTCCTTCGACTTTCTCTGACATATAAAACTCCTAAAAATTATTGATTGTTACTAAATGAGATGAGTTTTACTTGAATTGAATAAAAAAGCAAACCTAATCTCTGATAATTAATTTATTATTTAATGTTCTTTTTTCCTAATA
>JAGFIY010000064.1 GCA_024103215.1 Melioribacteraceae bacterium
CTTCCCATCAAATTCATGAGTACTTGTACATTTTGATAACGATAATCGTTATAATAATTATTTAAGCTGTCAACAAAACCTCGAGGAGATATTTTGTTCTTTTCATCAATGATAAAGTTTTGAACTGCGCGAGTAAATCTGTAATTCATTACCGCATCAAATTGATCTCCTTTAAGCCAAGGAGAAGCATTAAACATTTTGTTCGAAGAATAATCTTCCCACCAAACTTCACCGACTGTATATGCTTCGGGATTTATGTCTCTAACCCAGCTTCTGAACTTCTGCCAAAAACCGTGAGGAACCATTTCAGCAACATCGAGTCGCCAGCCGTCTATTCCATCACTTGGATTACCGTCATTGTTTGGATCCATCCATCTTTCAACTATAGCTTTAATGTGTGATTCAAATTCTGGATCAAGTCCGTCCTCTGTCTCCCTTATTTCGGGAAGGTCTTTAACTCCGTACCATCCTTGATAATCAAATTCGTTTTCTTCTGTTTCGGGATCATCGAATGAGTTTATTGTGAACCACTCCTTGAATCTTGAGCTCTGTTGATTTTCAACCAAATCTTTGAATGCCCAAAATGTATTCCCGACGTGATTGAAAACGCCGTCAATAATTATTTTAATATCTCGTTTGTGTGCTTCATCAATTAGTTTGAGGAAGAGTTTATCGGCGTGAGTCCACTGCCATGTTTCCGGATCCCCGGGATCTTCTTTGTTCCAAATTTGTCTATCAAGCTCAGGCTCTGGGCCGAAATTGTTATCGATGTGATGATACATTGAAGCATCATATTTGTGCAAAGAAGGTGACTCAAAAATAGGATTTAAGTAAATAGCATTGATGCCGAGATCCTGAAGATATGATAAATGCGAGATTATGCCCTGTAAGTCTCCCCCATATCTTCGCAATCCGCAATTAGAGTAGAAATTTAACCCGGAATTTTTTTCCCACTCGTCTTGAAAATACCAATCTGAAGTCCAAGACTTAGTCGACCACCCTTCGGGAACGAAATAAGGCCAAGCTCCTTCAAGATCAACAGAAGTAGGATTATTGGATGGATCGCCGTCCCAAAACCTCTCCGGAAAAATTTGATACCACACGGCTTTTTTTGCCCAATCCGGCACATCGGAAAAACCTGGTTGAGCATTTAGTGATAATATTGATCCTAAAACTGCAATAATTATAGAAAGCTTCATAATCATTTCCTCAAATGATTTTAAAGATAATTCTAAATCACAATAAATGCCTAATCAAATTGATTTTTGTGGAGAAATACAAGAATATTTCATAAACTTAACCTCTAGATTTTTGGGGATTTATGTTCTTTTGATTTTTGGAGGGGTGGCAGAGTGGTTGAATGCGGCGGTCTTGAAAACCGTTGAGTCTTCGCGGGCTCCGGGGGTTCGAATCCCTCCCCCTCCGCAAGGTTTGCAAAAACCTTTAATCAACAATAAGTAATGATCAGTAATTTGTAAGGCAACACAATATGTTTAGCACTTTAAAGCTCTGTTCATTTACTTTTATTTTTAACACAAAATAGGAGCTTTGTAATGGCAGAGCGCAAAGAAGGAACCGTAAAATGGTTCAACAGTTCTAAAGGTTACGGATTCATTTCCCAAGAGGGTGGTGAGGACGTATTCGTTCATTTTCAATCAATAATCGGCGACGGTTATAAAACCTTAGAAGAAGGTCAAAAGGTTGAATTTACATTAGGACAGGGACAAAAAGGTCCTCAAGCAAATGAAGTAAAGGTTCTTTCATAGTACTGTAAGAAATTTTTTACTTTGCAAAGCCCGTTTTACAACGGGCTTTTTTTATTTTCATCAATTCATAAATTAGATATTTAATGACTATGGCATTCCCCATCTTCACTTTCCTCGAGAGTTCCAGCTAAAAATTTTTCAACAGCGGTTTCCGCAACAGATTCGCTGGTTAAGAACGGTTTTATTCCGGCAGCTCTCATATCATCAATAAGTCGCCATCCGCCTGAACTAAAAATTAATGTTGAACAATCACTTAATGCTTCAATTAATCTTGAGTGACCGTTTCCATGATTGTGTCCATGGCCGCCGCCATGACCATGATCATGTCCTCGTCCGTGGTTCGTGAAAGTGTTTTCCAGATAATTTCGTTCGACAATTTTGCCATCTTCAACATCATAAATCAGAAATCCGTTAACACGGCCAATGTGTCCGCTTACGTTTTTCCTATCATCTGAAGCAACTGCAATTTTCATTTTTCCTCCGATATACTTTTGAATTCTATTTCGTTAAATTTGATCGCTTTGCCTTCCAACAATCCAGCCGCTAATTTATTCCGAGCCGATTTAATTATTCTTCCGAATGTTTGACGAGAAATGTTCATTCTTTCCGCAGCAATTTCATGAAATAAATTTTCGTAATCTGCCAGTCTAATTGCTTCGAGTTCATCCGCTTCCAATACGATCTCTTCTAGATTTCTCATCGGTATTCCGCGGGGCTTAAAATAATAAGCATTTGGATTGCATTTAATATGTCGTAATTTTTTGGGTCTTGGCATAACATTTAATATTATGAGCATATGCTCATAACAAATCTATGCAATAGAATAAATAATATCAAGCATTCAAAAGAATTTCTTTATCTTTTGGTATAAATAATCTACAATTGTCTTAGCTTATAGTGTACCCAAGAAATAATTTGAGGAATCAAATGAGTGAAGATCACAAAACAATTTATGAAGCAAAATTTCATCCTATTCTTAAAACATACCTGCTGGTATATACTGCATTTATTCTTCTTATATCAGTTGCCGGAATAGTAATAATTCCTTTTTGGCTTCTGGGATTAGGGGCATACTATTGCGGGAGATATTTTGAAAGTCTTAAATGTAATGTGACGACCAAAACCCTTGAAATAAAAAAAGGCTGGTTTTTCCGGGTTGAGAAAACAATTCCTCTCGATAAAATTCAAGATCTTACATTGAAGGAGGGACCATTACTTCGTGCGTTGAAATTACATCAAATTGAAATTGAAACAGCAGGACAAAATGTTCAGCAAGGAAGCAGCGATGCAAAATTAATTGGAATTGTAAATCCACGCGAATTTAGAAAATTTGTCATCAAACAAAGGGATGCATTAAGTGAACATTCAAGCGGAAACCTTTTAGAGGATCAAGGCGAACCGAACAACAAACTTCTCGTACAAATTCGTGATTCGCTAAAGAATATTGAAAACCTGTTAAATAAAAACAAAAGTGTTTAATTTATTTCCCAAATTGTTCTGCAATCATTTTTGGGGAAAAATTTTTTCCGCCGGAGAGTATTAACTTGAGAAATAGTTTGTTCATAATTTTATTCAGCATTACATTATTCTATACTGAAGAGGCTCATTCACAGATAACCGATACGCTTAAAACAGACAATTCAAGTATTTTTCTCTATCCTTATGTATTCTATACTCCCGAAACAGAATTTGCACTAGGCGGCGGCGGAATAATTTATTTCACAAATCCTTTGGTCGAAAAAGCAAAACCGTCTAAGTTTGTGCCTTATGCTTACTATACAACAAACAAGCAAATTTTAGCCGGAGTAATTGGTGAGCATTACCTTTTTGAAAACACATGGTTAATTTCAGGAATATTAGAGGGGGGAAAATTAGTAAAAAAGTTTTACGGTGCAGGTGGAAACACATTGGAGATCGATAACTCTGACTATTCGGAAAAGTATCTTCTTTGGCAGGTCGCCGCTCAAAAGATATTCAACAATGTCCTAGCCGGTTTAACTTATCAGATTGAATATCACGATGTATTTGATCTTAAAAACAATCCTAATCTTGTTGGAAAAAATATTGTAGGAAGTAAGGGTGGATTTTCCAGCGGATTCGGGTTTAAGTTTTCATTCGATACAAGGGACAATAATTTTTATCCCAGATCCGGCATTTTCCTCGATTGGAACTCTACGATTTTCACCAAAGATTTGGGAAGCGACTACGATTATAACACTCAGATACTTAATCTCCGGGGATATAAAACGATTTTTCCTCTATTAGTGTTGGCAGCTCAATCATATATCCAATTAGCTGGAGGACATCCTCCATTTTATTCTCTGCCTCCGATGGGTGGAGAGAAAATTATGCGAGGATATTTTTTAGGAAGATATAGAGATAAAAAATTATTTGCTCTCCAAACCGAATTACGGTTTCCTATTTTTTGGAGAATAAAAGGAGCAGCATTTTTCGGAATTGGAGACGTAGCAGGCGATTTTGAGTCTTTTAAATTAACTAATCTAAAGTACTCTTACGGTGGTGGACTCAGATTCAAATTGGAAGAAAATGAAGAACTTAATTTAAGAGTGGATTTAGGATTCGGAAAGAATACATCAGGCATCTACTTTGGAGTTGAAGAAGCATTTTAACAAAATTTTCTTCCCCACACTCGTGCTTATTTAATTACATATATTTATATTGCTTTCATTATAACCTATTAAACTCACCCAAGGTAAAGAAATGAGACCATCACTTAGAGTTTTTGCGTCGCTAATTTTTACAATTCTTTTGTTCTCATGTTCATCAAAAGATATGGTGGAAATTATTGAATTTTCTCCGCAAGGCGAAACCAAGGAATTGACAACATTCCGGGTTGAATTCGACAGAGCTTTGGCTCCCGACAGCTTAACCGATAAATGGATTGACGGTAATTTTATTCAGTTTAATCCTGCTATTTCCGGAAAATATAAATGGATCGATGCAAAAACTTTGATATTCTCCCCGGATCATCCGTTGGAACCGATACAAAAATATACAGCAAATGTTACGGCTGACGTTTTATTTAACTCATTGTACGAAACCGATTTTGACGAATACGATTTCAACACGCCGGATTTTGATGTTCTTAAGACAGAATTCTTTTGGACGCAGTTACCGAACCAAACTCATAAAGTTTCAATTCAGGCTAATGTGTATTTCAATTATCCGGTAAGTCCGGATCAGCTTAAAAATTATATAAAAGTTTTTGTCGAGAGTAAGGAGACTTCCGAGTTATCAATTGTAAGCGATAAATCCTCGGAAATGATTGCAGTAAATCTCGGTGAATTTTCACAAGCAAACAGTAATCAAAAAATTGTTCTTAAAATTAAGAAGGGTCTCAGTTCAACGATTGGTAAAAAACCGCTGGAAGATGATAGGGAATTTACTTATGATCTCGAAGCACTTACGCGCTTAGCTGTTACTGATGTATATTCGGAGTTTGAAGGAGTTAGAGGGGTTATCGTAGTTACAACCACACAGATGGTAAACAGTGAGCGGGTGCGCGAATTTATAACACTTAATCCCCCATTGGATTATGATGTTTCGGTTTTCGATAACACTATCAGGCTTGAGGGAAATTTTGCTGATTATCAATCTATCGATCTAAAGATAGCCAAAGGATTACCCGGAGTTTTGGGCGGTGAACTTGAATTTGATTATCAACAGATGATAACGTTTGTGAATCTTAATCCAGCAATTAATTTTAAAGATAAGCAAGGAAGTTATCTTCTTAGAGGCGGCGAGGAAAATTTAGAAATCATGGCTGTAAACGTTGAAGAAGTTGAAATAACTGTATCACAGGTTTTTGAAAATAATTTGGTTCATTTTCTTGGAGATTATGGTTATTACTTTTCAAGTGATGATTCATATTATTACAGCCCTTACATTAATGTAAGTCGTTATGGTAAGATGTTATATGAAGAAAAATTATCACTGCCCCGTAAAGAGAACTGGAAAACAGATTTTACGGTAAACATCAATAAAGCTCTTCAATCGGAGTTTAAGGGACTTTTTGTAATTCAAATTAATTCCAAAGAAGACCGATGGATACAAGACACAAAAATTTTCGCTGTATCGGATCTCGGAATTATTGCAAAAAGATCTCATAACAGCATTACGGTTTTTGTTAACTCAATAACATCGACCGACGCTGTAGAAAGTGCTGAAGTAAAATTATTCTCATCAAACAATCAACTTCTTGCCGAAGGATTTACCAACAAAAACGGTGCTGTAACTTTAAACAAGTTCTATCATTCATTGGAAGAATTTTCTCCTCAGTTGATTCTTGTAAAAAACGGAGATGATTTTAATTTCATAAATCTTTACGGAAGCCGTGTTGAAACTTCACGTTTTGATGTGGGCGGAAAATATGATTATTATGATTACAACGCATTTATATACGGGGATAGAAACCTGTATCGTCCCGGCGAAAGAGTAAATATTTCGGGCATAGTTCGTGATAGAAAAATAAATGTAGTAAAAGATGTTCCGGTTTTTATAAAAGTTTATACACCGACCGGTAAATTGTTCGACGAGTTCAAAAAGATTCTAAATCAGCAGGGTTCTTTCGAGTTAAGTTTTGAAGTCCCCGAATACAGTCAGACCGGTGAATATAGAGTTGATCTTTTTACCGCAAACGAAAGACTGATTGGAAATTACAAATTCAGCATTGAAGATTTTGTGCCGGATAAAATACGAGTGATCTTGAAAAACAATCCAGAGATAGCTTCTTCGGGACAATCCATTACAACATCAATTGATGCGGAGTTTTTATTCGGAGCAAAAGCTGCAGATATGCCTTATCAAGCAGAAATACAGCTTAGGCACAAACCGTTTATAAGCAAACAATTTCCTCGCTTTACTTTTTCGAACTCATCGATAAAAGATTCTTTTATTAAAAATCAATTGATGGATGGAAAATTAGATTCGGAAGGACACGCTGAGGTAGTATATCAAATTCCGCACGATGTAAAAAGCAGTGGACTCATAACAGCCTATCAGTTTGTAAGCGTTTTCGATCTAACGGGAAGACCTGTCAACAGAGTGTCGAGTGCAGAAATATATCCCAACAGACATTATATAGGTATAAGATCTGACAGATACTATGTTGGTACAAATGACGAGATTAAATTTCAAGTAATAGCAGTAGATCAGAATGATAAAGCTGTTGAAAAGTTAAATGTATTGGCAACTCTAGTTAAATACGAATGGCAGACAGTTTTGAAACAAGATCATGCCGACAATTATTATTACACCTCCGAGAAAAAAGAAGTGATCAAATGGAATAAGAATATCACAATCGAAGGTGAACCCGAGGACATAAGTTTTTCCGTTCCGAGTTCCGGTCAATATGAGTTGAGAATTAATGATCTTTATTACGGCGAGGGTTATCAGTATTCCGGTTTTTATGCATACGGCTGGGGAAGCAGTACGGCTTCGTCTTTCCAAGTGGATAGGGAAGGAAGAGTAGATATTGTTTTAGATAAAGAAAAATATGAACCCGGTGATGAAGCAAAAATTTTGTTCATGACTCCGTTCGAAGGGAAGATGCTGGTTACTTTGGAGAGAGATTCTGTTTTTTATTACAACACGGTCGATGTAAAAGATCGATCTTTCGAATTAACTTTGGATATTAAGGAAGAATATCTTCCGAACGTCTATGTTTCGGCAACACTGTTTAAACCACACACATTAGAAAGTGCAACCCCGTACTTTGTCGGTTATGGTTATAAATCCTTACAAGTTGAGGACAGCGATAATTTGCTGGAGGTTGAAATTGAATCGCCGGAGAAAATCAAACCTAACACCAAACAGAAAATTACTATCAACACAAAATCGAAAAAAGATATTTTTATTACACTTGCTGCTGTTGACGAGGGAATTCTTCAATTGAAGAATTACCAAACGCCCGATCCTTATTCATTTATGTATGCAAAACGAGCGCTGCAGGTTGACGGATATGATATTTATAAATATCTGCTTCCGGAGATTGTTACCTCATCGCCTGGAGGTGATGATTTTGCTGCTCAACTTAAAAAGCGTACAAATCCAATTACAACAAAACGGTTTAAACTGCTTTCCTATTGGAGCGGGATCAGAAGAACAGATTCCAGCGGTGAGGTTGAAATAACATTGGATATTCCTCAGTTCAATGGCGAAGTAAGATTAATGGCACTTGCGTATGATGAATCGAGTTTCGGAAGTGCAGAATCGTTTATGAAAGTTGCTGATGATGTAATAATCGAAAGTGAAATTCCGCGGTTTCTTTCGATAAATGATAAACTTGAGATACCGGTAACAGCAATCAATACAACGAACAAAAATATTGATATTGATTTAAGTATGTCCGTAAACGGACCGTTGAATATTACATCCGACGATAAAGCAAAAGTGACAATCAATCCGAACTCGACTTTTACATCGAATTTTTATTTAAATGTTGGCAGCAAAATCGGGAAGGGAAGCATAAATATTGAGTCCAAAGGTGATGCAAAAGTAAGTGAAAAAATAGATATACCGATCAGACCTGTGAGTCCGCTTGTCGTTGAAAGCGGATCCGGAATTTTAACGGCGGTAAATGAAATGAAAATCAATCTATCCGGTGAATTTGTCGAAGGAACTCAACAAGCCAATCTCGTTATCAGCAATTTTCCGGGAGTTAGGTATGCAAAAACATTAAAATCACTTATTGGTTTTCCATACGGCTGCCTGGAACAAACAGTCTCAAAACTTTTCCCGCAACTCTATTTCGAAGACATTGCAAAATTAGCAGCACCCGAGTTGTATAAAACAACTAATCCGATTTATAACATCAAAGAGGGAATACGTAAAATTGAAGCGATGCAGAGATACGACGGCTCTTTCCTTTATTGGCCTTCGGGAACGACAACTAACGAATGGACAAACGTTTATGCCGCACATTTCTTGCTCGAGGCAAGAAAAGCGGGATTTGATGTAAACGCGAACGTGATAAACAGTATGCTTAGTTATATCTCGAAGCGAGTTCATTCGAAGGAAACGATTGAGTATGTAAAGTACGATCAGAACAGAAGAACTGTTGTAATAGCTGCAAGCAGAGAGATTCCTTATGGGTTGTATGTTCTGGCTTTGAGCGGAAAGGGAGATTTAGCTACAATGAATTATTATAAAGCACGTCTTCATTTGCTCCCCGGTGATTCAAGATTTTTCTTAGCAGGTGCTTATGCTCTTATGGGAAAATGGCAAGCTGCATATGAAATTATCCCTTCGAGTTTCAGCCCTGTTAAAACAGAAAGAACAACCGGCGGAAGTTTTAATTCAAGCGTAAAAGCAAATGCGATAATACTCAATTTGCTGCTGGATGTTGATCCCGAAAATGTGCAGATACCTAATTTTATTAAATACCTTAATGATAACGCGAAAGATATTTACTCAACTCAGGATAAAGCTTTTGTTTTTATGGCACTCGGAAAATCAGCAAAAGCAGCATCCGAAAGTAAATTGAATGTTAAGATTGAAGCAGACGGCAAAGTCGTCGGGGAATTCAGCGGGAAGGATATTAATATTGATTTAACAAATTATATTAATTCCGAAATTAAACTAATTCCGGAAGGTAAAGGAAAAACCTACTTCTATTGGAGTGTCGAGGGAGTTAAAACTACCTCAGAATTTGAGAACAAGGATTCCAATCTAAAGGTTAGAAGACGTTATTTCGATTACAGATCCGGTACAGAAATCACAAATAATACTTTCCGGCAAGGTGATTTAATTGTATGTAAATTTGAATTGACCGGAGTTGCAAGAGATATTGAAAACATTGTCATTTCGGATTTGCTTCCAGCGGGATTCGAAATCGAAAATCCCCGTTTGATGGAAACTCAAAGATTAACTAGTGACAGTAACAATAAACTACTTCCTGTTGAATATCTTGATATAAGAGACGACAGACTTTTGCTTTTCACAAGTTTAAGAAACCAGAATTACGGTGAGTTTAAGTATTTGATCCGCGTTGTAAACAGAGGCGAATTTCATCTTGCACCAATTACGGCAGATGCAATGTACGACAGAGAATATAATTCCATCAACGGCGGAGGAATCATTAAAGTAACAGGAAGATAAAATTAAAATAGGACAAGGGGTTGTTTGAAGTAATTGAGTGTTAGGTCTATCTTTATATTTCAATATTTTCCTAATCAAAATTATGGGGGAGAAATGTCAGTCAAACGACTCCTGTTGCTTTTTACTTTTTTATCCGTCAGTACTATCTTGCCGCAAGTTGAATCCTACAAACTTATTACAATTCAAAAAGAATCATTCGCAAATCTTGAAAAGAATATTCAAGACGAAATTGAAATTTTGCACGAATATTATAACGGATTATTTGCTAAGATAAATTCCGATTTGTTGAAACAAATCGATTATGAAGGTATGGATTACAAACTAATTGATAGTTATGATCCTATTTCGAAGTACTATTTATTTGAATCCAAAAAGAATATTAATCCCGTTGAATTCGGTGAAGTGTTGGTTCAGCTTGATAAGCAAACAATTCTTAAGAATCTTGATCGTTCAAAAATAAATCCCGATCAAACGGAAATTACTGCAGCCGAACTTCAGAAAATCTCTAAAACCAAATTAAGTTTTGATCAAAGTTATAATATAAGTTCGAGCACAAAAATTGATTCTATGGTTAATGCTGTCATTTCACAAATAAATGTTGATAGTGTAACATCGTTTATCCAGTCGCTCCAAGATTTTCAAACAAGATATCTATTTGCCCCGAACAGAAGGGATGTTGCAGAATGGATAAAGAATAAATTTATTTCTTTCGGTTATGAAAATGCAAGACTAGATTCATTTGTTTATAATGGATATTGGCAGTACAACACTGTGACTCAGTTAGATGCAGCAGAAAAAGTTAACGACTACATTGTAATCGGCGGGCATCACGACAGCATAACAGGTAGTGATCCTATGAGTTTTGCACCGGGAGCTGATGACAATGCAAGCGGAACTGTCGCAGTTATAGAGACAGCACGTGCATTGAAAGCAGCAAATTTTAATTCTCCTAAGAATATTGTGTTTGTAACTTTTGCAGCAGAAGAAAGAGGATTGTGGGGGAGCAAAGATTATGCACAAAAAGCCGTTCAACAGGGAATGAACATAAGCTTAATGATAAATCACGATATGATAAGCTACTCAAGAAACAGCGTTGAAACCTCAGTAGTTGATATTAACAGATATACTGGTTCTGATGAATTTGCCGAGATAGCAGCTTATGCTGTTGAACATTATACTGATCTTCGTTCTAATTATGGCGGCTATAACAGCGCCGGCTCGGACAGTCATTCGTTCTGGGATTTAGGTTTTCCCGCAATTTATTTTGAAGAGAATGTATTCAGTCCTTATTACCACTCGAACAGTGATGTAATAACAAACTACAATATGCCTTACTGTTCGGCTGTTATTCGGTCTTCCTGTGCAACAACTGTGATGACTGCCGTTACTCCTTCAAAGGTTCAGGATTTTGAAATTTTTGACATCGGCGACGGTGCTTCACTTCAATTAAGCTGGGCACCTGATGAGGCAAGCAATTTTTCTTACTTCAAAATCTTTGTTGGTAATGAAAGCGGTTTTTATTCCCGAGAGGAAACTACAACAAATAATGAGTTTGTAATTGATGGATTAACTGAAGGAATTACTTATTTTGTAGCTGTTGCATCGGTTAATACGGACGGTTTCGAAAGTATTCTTGTGGAAAAATCGCTTACTCCATATTCAAGACCTCTTGTACCTGCTGATCTAAGCGATGAACCGGTTATGTTCGGGGTTGAGTTATCATGGACTCACAATTTAGAACTCGATCTTGCCGGTTATAATATTTATCGTTCGGAAAATCCTTCCGAAAGTTTTGTTAAACTTAACAGCGAATTAATTATAGAAAATCATTATCAAGATTTTACGACAAATAAAAACCAATATTATTATTATAAAATTTCTGCAGTGGATGAAGATGAAAACGAAAGTAATTTTTCGCCTGTGTTAAGATCGCATCCTGTAACACTTCTATCTGATTTGATTATTGTAGATGAAACATCGGATGAATCCGAAGAACACGATGCTGAGTATGATGCATTCTATAATAGCATTTTGAAAGATTATGAATATTCTATTTTTGATGTTTTTGAAGAAGATGGAATTAAACTAGCCGACATTGCAGGATACAAAAATGTTATTTGGTTGAGCGAAGACGAATCTAATTTTTCCGCCGCATTTACTTTGAAAGATGATATTGCAAAACTTCTGAATTTTGGCGGCACCTTTGTTTATATAGGATATCTCCCCACAAGAGCCTTCGAAAATGACGTGCAGGAAGAAACCACATTTGGAGTAGGAACGTTTATAAGGGATTATCTTAAAATTGATTATAAATATAAAGGATTCGGTTCAAGATTTAACGGTGCCGAAGACGAATACATGAATTATCCGGTTCTGAAAATCGACAGTTCAAAAGCGCCGGCAAATACAAATTATCACTTGAGAAATGTTGAAAGCATAAGTGCGTCGGATGAAGCCGCGGAAATATATTCTTACAAATCCGAGTACGATCCATCATCTCCTCAAGGAAAATTAGTAGGTATGCCCGTTGCAGTTGAGTATCTCGGCGACGACTTCAAAACAATTACAACTTCATTCCCGCTTTATATGATGAAAGAAAATGATGCAAAATCATTTTTAGCATACATAATAGAAGAAAAACTCGGTTTGACAACAGATGTGACTGAAGATTTACAAGTTCCCGCAAAATTTTCGTTGAATCAAAACTATCCCAATCCGTTTAACCCAAGTACAGTGATCAGTTATCAGATATCAGTAAACAGTAAGGTATCTCTCAAAATTTATGATATTTTAGGAAGAGAAGTTGCGGTACTTGTAAACGAATACCAACCGGCGGGGAATTACGAAGTTGAGTTTAACGCAAAAGGATTATCTTCCGGAGTTTATTATTACAGAATCGAATCCGGTAATTACAGCGATACGAAGAAGATGATATTGTTGAAATAGTATTTTATGAAACCAACTATAAATAGAATATAAATTTGGAAAATTTTTGTCAACGCAAGAATTATTAAACAATAGATAATTTTTGATAGTAAAAAGGATTTATGAGATAATTATTATGACAATTACTAGACAAATAGTATTTATTTCTCTACTTTTTCTTTCCACTTGTTTACTGTTCGGTCAAAACAAAGATTCTCATCAAAAGAGTTCTACAAGCAAGTGGAGCACTCCAATTAATATTAGTAACACCCCAAACGATAGTGAAAATTGTAGTTTTGTTGTTGGCGAAGATGAGTTTATCCATATTGTCTGGACTGAGCGTGATTATGATGCTAGTTTCCACTCAAAAATATTCTATTCAAAATCAGATGATGCGATGCTTTGGACTGATCCATTGCAGTTATCAGATACACTCTTTAATTACAGCCCAGAGATAGCTCTTGATAGTTCCGGTCAACCGCATATTATGTGGTATACGTCTCCCCTTGGTTACACACTTTACCGTTATTATGATGGGAAAGATTGGAGTCCTATTGACACAATCCCTGATGAGAATAGTGCTATGAAATTCCCCAAAATAGGTTTTGATAGCAGTAACAGGCTGCATCTTTTTATGCTGAGACCAACTAACGAAGAGACCTATCTTGGTCATATGATAAGAGAAAATGGCGAATGGTCTCCGCAATTTCTTTTGTCACAAATTCACCAAAAGGCTGGCGCAGCAGATTTTCTCTTTGACGGCAATGAAATTCATCTTACCTACCAAATGAGGCACGATACAATTGTGAATCATACAATATTTTACAGACATTTTGATGGTAAAGATTGGAGCGGCGCCTTTATTGTAGATTATCATAATTTAAACTCTAACAGACCATCAATTGCAAGAGATATAAATAACAATCTCCATATAAGCTGGAGACAACAAGTAGTCGAGTTTCCGCCGGAAGCAAATATATTCTTCACAAGCTATGAAGATTACGAATGGATAGAGCCGGATGTTGTTTCACCATTAACTTCGGCAGATAAACCTAGTATTTCATTCGATAGCGAAAATCAATGCCATATTCTATGGTTGGTTGATTACTGGAGTATTAGTTCTATTTATTATGCAAAGGGTAATTATGGCAATTGGAGTGAGCCGGAGAACATCACTTCTTTATTTCCCCTAGAAGAAGTATATGATTTAAGAAGTACTATAAAAAACGACAGATTACATTTGGTAGTTCAAAACAGCGAAGATTACAAAGGTGAGATCTTTTACACATATAAGGATCTTGTAACCAGTGTTGAAAACGAACAAGATCATTCACTTAATTACAATTTAAGATTCAATGGAATTTACCCCAATCCGGTTAATTCTGAAAGTACGATAAGCTTTTCTTTAGGAAAATCATCTTTAGTTGAAATTTCGCTCTATGATATTACGGGAAGGAAAGTAATGACTATAATTAAAAGACATTTTATGAAAGGGACACACTCAAGAAAATTTGATGTTAGTGATTTAGCATCAGGAATCTATTTGGTGAAAATATCCTCCAAAGCTGAAGTGCAAGTAAAAAAAATTATAGTGCTGAAATGATCTTCAGCTACTGAATATATTATTTTTAACTAACGGAGGAATTATGAGATATTTAATTCTTGTACTATTGTTTGGTGTTATTTCAACAACTTATTCTCAAAACTATTATGCAGTTATTATTTCCGGACACAAAGTTACGAAAACAGCACCTTCGGGTGAGAATGCTTATTGGAACGATTCTTATATAATGAAGAAGTATTTGTTGGAAGATGGCGGATTTGATGATGTTTGGTTTCTATATGCTGATGGAGATGATATTCGTACAATTGAAGAGGATTATGATGATTATTATTATACAACAAACTATGTAGATTATTCAGCGACACCATCCAATGTTGAGACAATATTTGATAAACTTTCAACGGGAGGAAGTATGGGTGGACAAACAATACCGGAGATGGATGAAACTGATGTTCTCTTTGTATTTATCAATAATCATGGAGCACATACAACGGGCTGTGATGCTTATATTCAGTTGTATGGTGGGACAATGGACGATTCAGATCTAGCTTCCTATATCGATCAAATTAACTGTAAAAAGAGAATAATCGTAATGACGTCCTGTTATAGTGGTGGGTTCAAAGATGATTTAGAAAATACGAGTACTATTTTTATTTCATCAGCTAGCTGTATGGAAGATTCAAAATATGCAGATAATAATGCCCCAGATGGTGATGACAATGTTGAGAATGAAATAAGAGATGGTGACACTTATTATCATACCGAATTGGGATATCACTTTATAAATGCTATAAGAGAGGAAACATTCCAAGAAAACACGGTAGATTCAGACGATAATAGTGACGGTTATATATCTATAACGGAAGCTTTTAACTTTTCAGATGATAAGAACAGTACGAATAGTACTTTCCAATATTCTAGTCTTGGAAATATTGGATCTCATACATTTCTAAATGTTCAAGAAGACAAACAGTGGGATCACTACGGTCGGATTTTCTGATTTTTCGCCGTCATATCCTACAATTGACACAAATTATGCATATCCAAATCCTACAACAACAATTACTTATCAACTTCCATCTGAGGGATTGGTGAGATTATACGTATTTGATAGTCTTGGTAACACAGTATTAAGACTCGTTAATAAACAGCAAGCCGCTGGAAAGTATTCTATAGAATTTGATGCGACTAATATTCCTAGCGGAGTTTATTACTACAGAATCGAATCCGGTAATTACAGCGATACGAAGAAGATGATTTTGCTGAAATGATCACAAATGAAATTTAAGAATGATAAATATCCGCTGAAATTAATCTATTTACTGCCGCTTGCTTTTGCTCTAACAATAATTTTAGCGAATGTTTTCTTCCCTGTCGCTGAAATGCCGCAGTATTCGAAGACAATTCTTGCGGATGATTCCACTCTTTTAACTTCATATTTAACGGATGATGAACAATGGAGAATTCCGGCATCCTTAAATGAAGTATCGAATGATTTCATAAAATCGATTATAGAAAAAGAAGATAAGTGGTTCTATTGGCACCTCGGCGTTAACCCGGTTTCATTGGTTAAATCACTTTTTAGAAATATTAGAAGCGGAAAGATTGAGTCCGGGGCATCAACAATAACCATGCAGCTCGTAAGAATGCTTGAACCGAGGGAGCGGACGTACATTAATAAGTTGATCGAAATGTTCAGAGCAATCCAAATTGAACTTCACTTTTCTAAGAAAGAAATTCTTGAGAAATATATTAATCTTCTACCGTACGGCGGAAACGTGCAGGGGATTAAATCAGCCGCATATATTTTTTTCAACCGCCCGCCGTCAAAATTGAGTCTTGCACAATCGGTAACGCTTGCAGTAATTCCCAACAATCCCAACGAGTTGAGAATTGACAGAAATGTAGAAGCGGTTAAAAAATTCCGTGATGTTTGGATAAGAAGATTTATCGAAAGTGAAATTTTTGAGAAGCAGCACTTATTAGATGCACTAGATGAGGAACTGCTGAGCAGAAGATACGAGATCCCTAAAATTGCTCCGCATTTTTGTCAATTTGTTAAAGAAACTTCCGAAACTGCCGAAGTTAATACATCACTGAACATGAAAAATCAGAATATTGCTGAAAAGTTAATAAAACAATATGTAGAAAAAGTTTTCTATAAGAATGTGACTAATGCCTCTGCTTTGATCATTGATAATAAGAATCACACAATATCTTCATACGTTGGTTCTGCAGACTTTTATAACATCTCAGCTTCCGGACAGGTGGACGGCATAAGATCAGTCCGCTCACCGGGAAGCACACTCAAACCATTTTTATATGCTCTCGGATTTGATCTCGGTATGATAACTCCAAAGAGCAGGTTGACTGACATCCCGACAGATTTCGGTGGGTACTCTCCAGAAAACTTTGATGAAAAATTCAACGGGAATGTCACTGTTAAGTTTTCACTTCTTAACTCATTAAACGTGCCGGCTGTTTTCTTTCTTAGACATTTAGGATTGTCGAAGTTTATAAACTTGCTATCTTCGAACGGATTTGCAAGCATTGATAGGAACAAGAACAGACTAGGACTTTCGGTTATTCTAGGGGGATGCGGGGTTACTTTGTATGAGCTGACTTCCATTTATTCCTCATTAGCGAATGAAGGGAAATACTTTTCACTCTCATATAATTCGGAAAACACGGAGACGGATGCAAAAATAATTTTTTCTGAAAGCGCGGCTTATTTGACGGCTAAGATTTTATCCGGGAATGAACGACCGGATCTTCCACTGCAGGTGTTTGAACAATCGAAACTTCCGAGATTTGCATGGAAAACCGGAACAAGCTATGGAAAAAGAGACGCGTGGGCTGTGGGTTTCAACTCGAATTATACTATCGGGGTATGGCTCGGGAATTTTGACGGAAGCGGTTCTCCTCATCTTTCGGGAGCCGAGATGGCTGTGCCGCTGCTTTTTGATCTCTTTAACTCAATAGACTATGCTTCTGAAAGATGGTCTCCATCATACCCGGAAAAACTTGGCGAAAGGGAAGTCTGTAAACTGTCCGGGAAAATTCCATCACCTTTGTGCAACGAAACAGAAATCGATAATTACATAATAGGTGTTTCCTCAAACGAAGTCTGTTCTTCGCATAAAGAAATTTTCACAAACGAAGACGAATCGATTCAATACTGCACTGAATGTCTCCCTCACAGCGGGTATAAAAAAATTGTGGTTAACCAGCTAAGCCCGGAACTAGAACTTTGGTTCGGTTCAAATGCGGAAACCAGCGGAAGGATTATACATAACCCCGAATGCAATGCAAAATTTAATTTCGGCGGACCTAAAATTACTTCCCCTTCTCATGATTTTAAGTATATGATAGAACGCAGCAATAAGACAGAATTACTGCTTCAAGCCGCCAACGAAAAGGATGTATATTATCACTATTGGTTTGTTAACGGAATATTTTTGGGACGTGCTCAAGTGAATGAAAAGTTATTTTATCTGCCGGAGTCAGAGAATCTGGAAATAACCTGTGTCGACGATAAGGGAAGAACCGCAAAATCGAAAATAATCATTCAGTTTTACTAATTTTTATCAACAGAATAAAGTTTAATCCTTTTGAAAATATTCAATTCTTCAATATCTTCGCAAAGCAACAATCAAGAAAGGGCACGAAGTGAAAAAAATAATTTCTGTAATATTCTTACTATTTATAATAAATATTCAAGTTGAAGCTCAAAGCAAAGGATTCGGGTTGGGAATTATTGTCGGTGAACCGACCGGATTAAGCGGAAAGATGTGGACCGGGAGTACAAACGCTTTCGATTTTGCCGCAGCGTGGTCGTTCAAAGGTCCAGGGGCAATGCTTGCTCAAGCTGATTATGTTTGGCACTCATTTGATTTAATACCTGTTACAGTCGGGAAACTTCCATTGTATTATGGAATAGGAGGAAGGGTAATATTTTATGATGATGACATGGCATTAGGAGTAAGGATTCCCGTTGGATTGAATTATATTTTTGCTTCTGCTCCGATTGATATTTTTCTTGAAGTAGTTCCGGTTATGAATCTTGTTCCATCCACAGATTTTGATGTAAACGGCGGTCTTGGGATCCGGTTCTTTTTCAATTAAAAGAGTTAAAATTAATTTGTCATTTCCGTATTTCGGGGTAATTAAACAACATAGTAAATCTTTCATAATTTAAGTATATTGCCCGCCAAGTAAATAACCGGAACAAAATAGATAAGGCACAAAATGAAAAAATTGAGTTATCTCTTAATAACCGTTATTCTGTTTTCCCTACCTTTATTTCTCAAGGCTCAAACCAACCCGGTTAGAGTTGCACCGACTCATCTCGAAGCCGAAATAAATCAAACCACAGGTGAGGTTAACTTGAGGTGGCTTCATCTTGAGAAGAATGAAAATTTCAACGAAAATTTTGACGATGGATGCGCCGATTATATGATTCCAATTGACCGGGGATGGAAAGTAGAAAACGGTGTTCTTAAAGTCTCAAGTGCTACATTTCCGACTAATTCTATTTACAGAATGGGAGAGTATGCAGCCTATGAATATGAAGCGATATTAAGAAAAACCTCGGAAGATAGGTGCGGAATTGGGCTGTATTTTAATGCTGATCCAACAAATATTTTGGATCAAGGCATTTTCGGAAACGGTCATTGGACAAACGGCTACAGACTTTATATGTGCTATGAAACAGGGAACTGGAATTTAGCTAAGATAAAAGACGGTGAAATATCTTTCCTGCAGCCTTTTACCGGCTCTCCAAATATTAACACTGCAATGGGTGACTATAATAAACTAAAAATTGTTTATGCCGATGGGTTCATTGAAGTTTACTTCAACGATATTAAACAGGACGGAAGTTATTTTGACGAGGATTTTAAGTACGGTCATACAGGCATCATTTTTTACGATGATATTGCCGATGATCCGGGAGGCAATGGTGATATTGATGAAATTAAATTAAATAAGCTGACTAAGAATTATACTTTCGGTAAAGTCAACAATTTGGGAGATCATGAGGTATATTCCCTCAAATCCGAAAATTTAGGATGCGAATGTTTACCTGATGAATTACTGCGTATTGAAAAATCTCCAGAGCCTCCGGTAACTGAAGGATACACATTTATTCCGAATGAAGAAAAATTTGCTTTCAGTCAATTCAGAATTTATGAGAACAATTCGCAAACAGCAACAACAACTGATTTAGCATACTCAAAAAATCTACCAGTAAACGGAGATTTTGATTTTCAAGTAAGCGGTTTTTATTCCGAAGGGGAATCTCCTAAAGACGGTCCTTTAACGATAGTATATTCCGGAAGTCAGCACTTCACACCGGTTTGGTCGGGTGCTCCTTCATCACCTATGCTTATATACATTACTGAAGCAAATTATAACGGCAATGATTTACTGCCGGGAGATGAGATAGGTGTGTTTGACGGGGATTTCTGCGTAGGTACTGCAATAGTCACTCAAACCGTAACCCGCATGAATCCTTTGCAGATTGTTACTTCAAAAGATTTAACCGGGACAGCGCAAAGGGATGGATTTATTGAGGGCAATAATATTTCATTTAGATATTGGCTGAATGATGAACAAGCATTTATAAATTCCGTTGAAACGACTAACTACCTGGGCGACGGTAAATTTAAGGGGAACGGAAGTGTGGTTATTTATCTTGGATCAAATGTTGTTATCGATCCATTTGTTACGATAACCTCACCGAATGGCGGCGAACAGTGGAAAGTCGGTGAAATTTATGACATTACATGGGAAGGTTACGGATTAACGAGTGTACAATTGGAGTATTCAGTAAATGCAGGCACCGATTGGAATGATATCACTGTAATTGAGGATGCTTCGGTAGGAACATATGCCTGGACTGTTCCGAACAATGTTTCGGATGAATGTTTGATCCAAATTTACGATATATCCGGCATGTTCGATGTGAGCGATAATGTGTTCAGTATTATTCCTCCCGATTTAATAGTACTTGCCCCTAACGGCGGTGAAGTTTGGACGGCGAACACAAATGCAACAATTGTATGGCAATCCAACAACGTTGAAACTTTAAAAATAGAGTACTCTATTGACGGAGGCACTTCGTGGATTTTAGAAGCTTCCGGTGTTGATGCTTCAGGAGGAAGTTATCAATGGCTTGTTCCGGATACTGCCTCAACACAGGCATTAGTTAAATTAACCGATGAAAGCGATGAATCAACTACGGACCAAAGCGATGCGGTTTTCACAATAGATGATCCATCATCAACAGGGGATGAAATTACCGGACTTCCGAAAGAGTATAAACTTTCGCAAAACTTTCCGAACCCATTTAATCCGACCACAATTATTTCTTATCAACTTCCGCAGAGAAGTTTTGTTACGTTGAAGGTTTATGATCTGCTGGGGAAAGAAGTAGCGGTGTTAGTTAATGAGGAGAAAAATCCCGGATATCACAAAGTGAATTTTAATGCAGGCGGATTATCAAGCGGAATTTATTTTTACAGATTAGAGACAACTGAATTTAGAGACGGGAAGAAATTAATTCTTCTAAAGTAATATTTAAGCCAAATCAATTAATTAAAAGCCGGAGTAATCTCCGGCTTTTTTATTTACTGCTGCAACAATGAAGAGGAGTGTTGGACAGGAATACCCTCGGCATCCAGAGTGCACAAAGCGATATGTGTCTTTAATTCCGGGTATAGAGTAAACAACAAATTATCAAGATCTTCGAAATTGATTGAGAATGAAAGAGGATTTTCTAGATCTAAAGGTTGAGGCGCAGTATTCCACGATTGGAACTTAACCTTTTCATTATCCACCTTTTCCGGATCATAATGCTCAAAAATAAAATGAGCTTCGATTGATTTCTCAATTTCGGTATCGAACATA
>JAGFIY010000072.1 GCA_024103215.1 Melioribacteraceae bacterium
TAAGTATTCTGCGCGAACACCGTCGCTAAAGATATATAGAAGAATGCGACGATGAAAAACAGAGTAAATCTGGTTTTCATCTTTACCTCTTTTTATGGTCGATATTTTAATCGGGGAGTAAGAGGCAAAAGATGTGCCACATAAAGTACATTATTTGAATCTATTTAGAATATATTAAAGAAGAGAAATGGATTTAAATGATACAGAATATCAATTAAATACAAGACTAAATATTAGTTTAATTTTATAAGAGAATTGTACCCCAAGTATTTTATTGATTATTAAAGTTAGACAAAAACCGCCCTCCCTACACATAATTTAGACAACCGCACATTTCTTTGTTAATTTTGAATATGTGAAAAATTCCAAAAGTGATAAAATGAAATTTTTGAGATTTATGAGTTTAATATTTTTCATCGCTTTAGAACTTCAAGCACAGACAGGGACTATACGCGGGAAAGTTGTCGATGTTCTTACTAAGGAACCGTTGCCGGGCGTTAATATCATAGTGCTGGATTCCGATTTTGGAGCCGCATCAAACATAGAAGGCGAATATTCAATTCCAAATGTCCCGGTAGGCTTGTATAGAGTGCAAGCATCTTTCATTGGTTACAAGCAGCAGATTAGAACTGATATTGTCGTTAATTCGGCGAGACCAGCGGTGGTAAATTTTGAACTTCAGGAATCAGCAATTGAGCTAGAAGGAGTTACCGTAACCACAGATTATTTCGAGAAAAGTCCCACAGAACTGGGAAATATTACCGCACTCAGTTATGAAGAAATCAGAAGGTCGCCAGGTGGGTTTGAAGATGTAGTAAGAGCGCTTTCGATTTTACCCGGAGTCGCACAAGCTGCTGCCGGAAGAAACGACTTAGTCGTAAGAGGCGGTGCTCCTTCCGAAAATTTGTACTTGGTTGACGATTTTGTCGTACCCAACATCAATCACTTCGGAACTCAGGGTGCAACCGGTGGTGCGCTAAGTTACATTAACCTTGATTTTGTAAATAATACAACATTTTCGACAGGAGGTTTTTCAACTATTTATGGTGATAAACTTTCCTCTGTTTTAGCAATAAAACTTCGCGAAGGAAGAAAAGATAGATTCGGCGGAAAAGGAACAATATCAGCAACTCAATTCGGTTTGAATCTCGAAGGTCCGGTGACCGAAGGAAACAGTTTTCTGTTTTCGATCAGACGAAGTTATCTCGATTTCATTTTCAATGCGGCGGGATTTAATTTTGTTCCCGAGTATTATGATGCTCTCCTTAAATACGATTACAAAATCGATAATAAAAACAGAATTTCTTATTTATTTGTCGGAGCACTTGATAGAGTGAAATTCAACAATGAAAATGAGGAAGATATTTTCGATAACGCTCAAATACTCGGATCGAATCAAAATCAGTATGTTACAGGAGTCTCCTACAGACATCTTTTCGACAAAGGATTTTATACATTGAGTCTAAGCCGCAACTACATCAAATACGAAAGCTTTCAAAATGACACTTTGCTTCGACCATTGTTTGTAAACAATTCCAAAGAAGCTGAACATGAGCTTAAGTTCAATTCAATTTTTAAGATTTACAAGGAATCTGAATTCTCTCTAGGATTCAGCGCAAAGCATATAGATTTTGAATCTGATTTGTATCTCTCGAATTATGTCACAACGTTCGGGGATTCGTTATTGCTAAATTCATTGAGTGCAAGAAAAAATTATTATAAACTAAGTGCGTTTACACAGTTAAGTACCCTTTTCTTTGACAGACTGAATATAAGTGCAGGAGTTCGCGGCGATTATTTCAATGCATTAGAAACCAAATTTTATGCAAGTCCCAGAATTTCATTATCCCTTCCACTTTCAGCATCGCTAAGTTTGAATTTAAGTTCCGGATTTTATCATCAATTCCCTTCATACATTTGGCTTAACACATTTGAATCAAACACAAAATTAAAAGCTGTTAAAGTGATTCAATACATTGCGGGATTCGAACATATTCTCCGAAGCGATTTACGATTTAAACTGGAAGCTTTTTACAAAGATTATTCTAACTATCCAGTAAGCACACTGAGAGAATATTTAGTACTTGCAAATACTGGCGCAGGCTATGGTGGCTCACCTACTAATTTTGATTCTTTCGGATTGGATCCTCTTGTCAGTGAAGGAGTCGGTGAAGCGAGAGGAATTGAATTTTCAGCGCAGAAGCGTTCATCGGATGTACCTCACTATGCCCTTTTCAGTCTCACCTATTCGGAGAGTAAATTCAAAGGTTTGGACGGAATTGATCGAAATGGTGCTTACGACCAAAGATGGATCGTAAATTTAAGCGGTGGTTATATTTTCAATGAAAGATGGGAGGCATCATTCAAATTTAGATTTGCAACCGGCAGTCCTTACACACCTTATAACGACGACGGAACGCAGTCAATAGAAAAATATAACACTATGCGCTATCCTGATAGTCACAGTCTTGATATCCGAATTGACAGAAGATGGAATTTTGAACGCTGGACTTTAATCGCCTATATCGATGTCCAAAATATTTACAACAGAAGTAATCCATCTACGATTAACTGGGACTACAAAGAAATGAAATCGGACATAGAGTCATCAATCGGAATTTTGCCATCAATAGGAGTCAGTATAGAATTTTAATCAAGCTTACTTTTATACGAATGAAAGCAGCAAGTGAATAATTTCCGAGATATTTATAAAAAATAATTAGTAAAATTAATCGGATTCATTCCTAATCGCACACTTTCGTCCTGTTAAAAATTTTCAGTAAATTTGAGTGTGTAATTATTATCAGAATCCGATCAAATATAAAAAATGAAGGAGTAATTGATGTCAAACGCATATTTTAAAGTACCCGATCCAATTAACGAACCGGTGTTTACCTACAAACCCGGAAGTTCTGAAAGAGAAGCATTAAAGAAGGCGCTAAAAGAATTACAATCAGAAGAAATTGAAATTCCGCTTATAATAGGCGGTGAAGAGATTAAGACCGGCGATTTAGCCGAGATAAGAGTTCCTCACAATCATTCAAAACTACTCGGCAAATATCATAAAGCAAGCAGCAAGCAAGTAAATCAAGCGATAGAAGCAGCCCTTGAAGCTAGAAAAGAATGGGCAGAAATGCCTTGGGAACACAGAGTTTCTATATTCCTTAAAGCGGCAGAATTATTAGCCGGACCTTGGAGAGCAAAAATTAATGCTGCAACTATGCTGGGTCAATCAAAAGTTGCTCATCAGGCGGAAATTGATTCGGCATGCGAGTTAATTGATTTCTGGAGATTCAATACGTATTACATGAGTGAACTTATGGCTGATCAACCTTATTCTCCCGAAGGAATGTGGAACCGCGTCGAATACCGTCCGTTGGAAGGATTTATTTTTGCTGTAACTCCATTCAACTTTACTTCTATTGCGGGAAATCTCCCAACCGCACCGGCAATCGTAGGAAATGTATCTCTTTGGAAACCAGCTTCCAGTGCAGTTTACTCAGCATATTTCTTGATGAAACTTTTGGAAGAAGCGGGTCTGCCGAAAGGTGTAATTAACTTCGTTCCCGGTTCAGGCGGACAGGTCGGAAATCCGGTTATGGCAAGTCCCGATCTTGCAGGAATCCACTTTACGGGTTCTACTGCTGTTTTCCAAAATATGTGGAAAACGATTGGCGATAATATAAGCAAGATGAAATATTATCCACGAATCGTAGGCGAAACAGGAGGCAAGGATTTCATTTTTGCGCACAACTCAGCAGATGTCGATGCACTAGTAACCGCTGCAATCCGCGGCGCTTTTGAATATCAAGGACAAAAATGTTCGGCAGCATCTAGAATGTACATACCTATATCAATATGGGATGAGTTCGAGAAAAAATATGTGGCTGAAGTCAAAAAAATTAAAATGGGTGATCCGGAAGACTTCACTAATTTTATGTCAGCAGTAATTGACAAAGCCGCATTCGACAGTATAACCGAGTACATCGATTATGCAAAAAATGCCGCTGATGCAGAAATTATTACCGGCGGCAATTATGATGAATCGAAAGGATACTTTATCGAACCCACAACAATCCTTACAACAAATCCAAAGTTTAAAACCATGGAAGAGGAAATATTCGGTCCGGTCCTAACAATCTATGTTTACGAGGACGATAAATTTGACGAAGCTCTCGAACTTTGTGATACAACATCGATGTATGCATTAACAGGTGCAATTTGGGCGCAGGACAGATCTGCATTAGTAAAGATGGCAAATAGACTTAGAAACGCAGCCGGAAACTTCTATATAAATGATAAACCAACTGCAGCAGTTGTGGGACAGCAGCCTTTCGGTGGTGGAAGAGCATCCGGCACAAACGATAAAGCAGGAAGTGCGATGAACTTACTAAGATGGATGTCGGTTAGAACAATGAAAGAAACATTTGTTCCACCGACAAGTTGGACTTATCCTTTTATGGTAGAGAAATAAAAAAGATTTAGATTTTAGCAATTTTGAAAGAGACATCTCACTAAAACGGGATGTCTCTCCCTTTTCAATTACTTTTCATTCTATACGGATTAACCCCCCACATCATTAACACTTCAATTATTGTTTTCTAGATTTACTTTTTATTTATCCATTTACTTCATATTTTCAAAAATCATTATTCGAAAGGAATTGCTTATGCGTTTTCTCGTGACATTTTCACTCTTTTTTATTGCCCCGATTATTTATCCACAAACCATACCCGATGAAAATTTCGATTGGAAAAACGGTCGACCCGAAGGATGTACGACAATTCTAGTCGGGAAGTCGGCTACGTTTGACGGATCGGTAATGTGTTCGCACACGGATGACAGTCACCGCGATAAAGCATGGATGGATAAAATTCCATCTGCCGATCACGAAAAAGGTTCGATGATGATTGTTACAGTGAGAACGTTAAACGACACTGCTTCAATGCCGGCATATACGTTCCAGCCAATTGGAGAGATTCCCCAAGTTGAACATACATATGGATACTTCAATACAGGTTATCCATGTATGAATGAACATCAACTTGCCGTCGGCGAATCCACAATGGGCGGAAGAAGTGAACTGAAATCCGATAAGGGACTTATAGATTGTTACCAACTTGTTCACCTTATGATGCAGAGATGTAAAACTGCAAGAGAAGCAATAGAACTGACGAGGGAAATTCTTTCGAAATACGGATGGAACGATTACGGAGAATGTTTGACTATTGCAGACACAAAAGAAGTTTGGATGCTCGAAATATTTGGACCCGGGAAAGGAAATCTCGGTGCAGTATGGGCTGCGCAAAGAGTTCCGGACGATGAGGTTTCGGTTAATGCGAACGCAAGCAGAATTCAAAAATTGGATTTGAGTAATCCCGATTATTATAGAGCTTCGGATAATGTTTTTGATTTGGCAAAGGAATACGGCTGGTGGAATCCCGAGGAAAGCGAATTTATTTTCTGTTACGCTTACGATCCCGATGGAAGAAATTCGTTGGCTTCACGAAGAAGAGAATGGAGAGCATTAAGCCTCCTATCCCCATCAAGCAAATTGAACCCAAACTCCGAGATATATCCGTTTTCGGTTAAACCCGATGAAAAAGTTACTCTTGAAAAAATGGTAAGTATCTTTCAAGATTATTATGAAGGAACCGAATTTGATATGCGTAAAAACTTGACTGTTGTTGATGATGATGGAAACACACATATTTCACCAATGGCAAATCCTTTTATGCCGTATGATATGAACAAGATGCTACGAATTAACGGCGGCTGGGGCTGGCTAGGTGAAAGAACTATCGCAAGATGGTACACGATGTATGCTACGATAACTCAATCACGGGATTGGCTTCCTGATGAAGTGGGCGGCGTAGTATGGTTTGCTTGGGATAATGCTGCAACGTCGGTTTATGTTCCTTTATACAGCAATATCACTGATGTTCCGGAATCATATAAAGTGCCCGGAAGGATTTTAGGTTACACTCGTGACTCCGCTTGGTGGGGATTTAACCGTTTAAGCACGATTGCAGCTCACCGTTGGGGTGAAATGAGATACGATCTTGAAAATGTCTGGAAACCGATACAAAGCAAACTATTCGCAAATCAAAACAAAATTGAAACCGAAGCTTTAGAAATGCTCGAGCGCAATCAACGTGAAAAAGCAATAAAGATGCTTACGGATTATTCTTTGAAGTACGGAAATCTCGTACATAAAAAAGCATGGGAATTGGGTGATTTTTTATGGACAAAATATGACGAAAAATTTTAATTTTATTTATAATTCACAGGAAAAATCCGATAATAAACTTTGGAAAATATATTAACTAAATATGTCTCCCGATAATTACAGCAATTACATTAATCAAACACTTGAATTTCTGAAAAAGAAAAAATTTTCTAGTGCACTTCAATCAGCAGAAAAAGCATTTGGTCTCTATCCTTCCAGCGGTGAAGCAGCAATATTTTATGCATGGGCGTTGTTGGAATCCGGTGATCCTAACAAAGCTTTGGAGATGGCAGATTATGCGGTAGAGGTTGATCCACTTTCTACTATCGCTAAAACCTATAGAGCATTTATAATAAGAAGACTTGGCATTTACGAGGGTGCAATTAAAGATTTATCTTCATCATTGGTTAAGCAGAATGAACTTTTGGCTTTTACTTTTTATAACCGTGCGGTTGCATTTGCAGGTTTGAAGGAATTCGATAAAGCAGAAAGGTCACTAACGCAAGCGATGAATTTGGACAGCACAAAAAAAGAGTCATGGCAAAAATTTTCCGAGTATATTTTTATCGCATCCGAAATATATTCTAACAAGACAAAAATTAAATCAAAAAATGTATTGGAATATTTAAAAATCGGCAGAGAATCCTTGAACTACAATCACGGTTGGTTTGCGGTTCAAATAGCTGATCATATAGGTTCCGAAAAGAAACTTGATAAACATCATGCTGATGCAGCGTTCTTAAAAATTCAAGCAATGATAAATTTGTTCCAGTACTCCCCCGCTCTTAAACTTGCCGAAGAAATAAAGAAGGAAAAGGAGTCAGACCCGACATTTATCGGTGTTTACAAAAACCTAAAAGAGTTGGCTGAAGGAATTAATATACCCGATAAACCGGAAGAATCCACGAAAATCGATAACAACAAGGTTGAGAAGAATAAAGAAGAATCGCTCTCGAAAACTTTTGAGAATTCCGGTTCCAGTAAGCGCTTCGGATTTAAGTATTATCCGAACGATACTGCCGAAGTTTTTTCTTGTAAGCTTTATGATATTTCTGAAGAAAAAGAAATAGGCAGACGAAAATATTATTCCGAATTCGATAGAAAAAAAGCCCGTCATATCGGTATCGAAGTTATTTTCAATAACCCGTTCTTTAGAATCGAAACTAATATCTTCGACTGCAAAGCGATTTGGTATCACAACAAAGTTAAGATATCCTTGAACAAATTCGAACTAATGGTAAAAGAAGAATGGGATTCGGTTATTTTCACTCAATCTTACGGCTCCGATAAACCGGGCAGCTGGCAAAGCGGTCAATGGAAATGCGAAATTTACCTTAACAATTTTAGAATTTGCGATGTCTGGTTCTGGATAGGCGAAGAAAATATAGAATTTTCCGAGGAGAAGATTAAACCAAGCTATATGCATAAACCGGAAAAGCCGGCTTCGCCCACGCGGGAACTAATGAGTTCGGGAAAATCACTTGATGAGTACTTGGATGAACTCGATAACTTCGTAGGTCTGAATAACGTTAAACGTTCAATCCGCAACATGATCGATTACATTGATTTTATGCAAGAAAGGAAGAAAAAAGGTTTGCGATCGCATGATTCATTGACGGTAAATGCTCTTTTCCTCGGCAATCCCGGCACTGGTAAAACAACAATAGCCCGCTTACTCGGTGACATTTTCAGAGAAATGGGAATACTGGGAAAAGGACATGTAATTGAAGTAGACCGCTCAGCTCTTGTGGGGCAGTACATTGGGGAAACAGCGCAAAAAACAGAAAAGGTTATTGATAGCGCGAAAGGGGGAATTTTATTTATAGATGAAGCATATACACTTGTGAAGAAAGGCGGCTCGGGACAAGATTTTGGTCAAGAGGCAATTGATATTCTTCTAAAACGTATGGAAGATAGAAAGGGTGAATTTGTAGTTATTGCTTCCGGATATCCAAAACCGATGAACGATTTTCTTAATTCCAATCCCGGTTTGAAATCGCGTTTCACTCAAACATTAAATTTTGAAGATTACACTCCTGATGAACTTTACAAAATATTTTTGATCGATACGGAAGTAGATGATTATAAAGTTGCCCCTGAAGCTGAAAAAGAAATTAAAAAACACTTCACCGAACTCTACCGTAAACGAGATGAATCTTTCGGCAATGCCAGAATTGTAAAAACATTCTTCAACGATTTGAAATTATCGCTCAGCCGAAGAATACTATCGCTGCCTGATGAAAAGAGGACAAAAGAAGCAATGTCAGAAATAATCTTGTCCGATGTAAACGATGTTATTCATTCGCCGGATAAAAAAGAAGTTTCCATTCCGATTGACGAAGAAAAATTGAATCAATTAATGGATGAGCTAAATAGTCTTACCGGACTTGAGAATGTTAAAGAAAACATCCGCGATATAGTCAAACTTGCCAAATATTACAGTAATCAAAAAAATGATCAACGTTCAAAACTTTGTTCTCATATTTTGTTCCTTGGAAATCCGGGTACCGGCAAAACAACAGTTGCGAGAATTTTCAGCAGTATTTTTGCAGCGCTCGGAATTCTTCCCAAAGGTCATTTAGTTGAAGTTGACAGGCAGAAATTAGTCGGTTCTCACGTTGGGGAAACCGCGGAAAAAACCGCAGCAGTAATTGACGAAGCAATTGGCGGAACCTTGTTTATTGATGAAGCTTATTCGCTTGCAAAAAAAGGCTCCGAGAATGATTTCGGTGGAGAAGCAGTTGATACACTTCTAAAACGAATGGAGGATGACAAAGGCAAATTTATTGTGATCGCCGCTGGTTATACAGATGAGATGAAATCGTTTGTAAACAGTAATCCGGGCATTAAGTCGCGGTTCACAAAATCGCTTTTCTTCGAGGATTACACCCCAGATGAATTATTGAAAATCACATTAAACAGTCTAAAAGAAAAATCGATAGAAATCGAAGATGATGCTAAGAAAAGGCTGTATTTGTATTTCAATGAATTATACAGAACAAGGGATAATAAATTCGGGAACGCACGCATTGTAAGGAACCTAGTAGATCAAGCACTCCACAAAATGATGATAAGGATCGCTGACGCTCATAGCAAATCGGTACCCGACGTGCCTGATAAACTTCTCGAAGAAGATATTGCTGAACTTTCGCGCGGAAGTACAAAGAAGAAATATGAAATTAAAGGAGATCCCGAAAAACTGAAAGAACTAATAGATGAACTTAATAACTTGACCGGACTTGAAAGCGTTAAGCAGAGTGTATCAAAATTAATTAGCAGCATAAAAGTTTCCCGCTTAAGAAAAGAGCGCGGGTTATCGATAATCAACAAAAGTCTGAATGCAGTGTTTGTTGGAAATCCCGGAACGGGTAAGACGACTGTAGCAAGATTATTAAGTCAGATATATAAAGAACTTGGGATTCTGGAGAAAGGGCATCTTGTTGAGGTTGACCGTTCGGCTCTTGTTGCCGGGTATCAAGGACAGACTGCAGCAAAAACCGAGAAAGTAATTGAATCGGCAATGGGAGGAACACTCTTTATAGACGAAGCATATACTCTAGCGCGAGGCAGCGGAGATTTTGGGCAGGAAGCAATCGACACACTTTTGAAGAAGATGGAAGACAATTCCGGAAAATTTATAGTTATAGTCGCCGGTTACACCAATGAGATGATGAATTTTATTGAATCGAATCCGGGATTGAAATCACGCTTCACAAATATTTTCACCTTCAAGGATTATAACCCTAGACAACTTTTGCAGATAACTGCAGATATGGGTGAAGCAAACGGTTACCGATTAGACGAGGGTGCGCTGCAACTTCTGCTTGAACTCTTCTCCGAGTTATATGAAAAGCGTGACAAGTCTTTCGGAAATGCAAGAACGGCGCGAAATATTCTGCATAAAATAATTGGTAATCAAGAAGAACGAATAAGTCAAATAGATTCAAAGCACACTACCGAGCAATTAACCACAATTACCTTTGAAGATGTTGAAATACTAAAAGCTGCCGATATTTCTTAAATTAAGGGAAATAATGTTCTATAAGTTTGATTTTACTTCCCTACCCATTCAACCCAGACACCGCAAAAATTAGAAGTAG
>JAGFIY010000083.1 GCA_024103215.1 Melioribacteraceae bacterium
AATTATTACGATAGATATAAAAGCGAAGAATAACTTTTTGTACATTTTGTTTCCCTCGGTTATGTGGAGTTAGTTGGTCTATTTATTTGGCGTAAATAATTCTTTCAACAGCTTCGCATAAAATATGAGCCACCGTTATATGACCTTCTTGAATTCTTTGAGTATTTGTGGAGGGGATAAGTATTGGAATATCAACTTTTTCTTTACACTTACCGCCGGTTCCACCGAGAAAGCCGATTACTTTCATTCCTTTTTCTTTTGCTTTATCAATGGCGAGTAAAATGTTTTTTGAATTGCCGCTTGTAGAGATTGCAATCAACACATCACCGGCTTGACCGAGTCCCTCAACATTTCTTGCAAATACATTTTCAAAACCTATATCGTTTCCTCCTGCTGTAAGATTGGATGTGTCCGTTGTTAATGCAATTGCCGGAATTGCAGGACGTTCAATATCGTGAGCTAATCTAATCATAAACTCTGCTGCAATGTGTTGGCTATCGGCTGCGCTTCCGCCGTTTCCGCAGAGCAAAAGTTTATGTCCGTTTTTAAATGCATCAATCAAAATATCAACAGAACTTATAATTTCCGCTGAGCATTCTTTTTCAATTAGCAGTTTGACTTCTGCACTTTCTTTGAGTGATTCGTGTATGAATTTTTGTTTATCCAAGTAATATCCAAATAGTTAATTGAGAGTATTTAAGAAATTTCTGCATAAGCTTCACTAAGTGCTTTGTCAAAGGATAATAATTTCGAATTATGCATTAAAGCTGTGGAAAGAATAATAGTATCTAAATTTTTCAACTTTGCTTCAACAGCAATTTTGCAGCAATATTCTGTTAAATTACTATCAACATTTATGAATTTAAAGTTAGGAATGCCCTTAAGTAACTGAAATGCAGATAATGCAATTTCTTTTGATCTCGTTCTTCGTATAATTGCAGAGACAACTTCAATCAGTACGATATTGGGTAAAATGACGCTAACATTTTGTGAAACAAGGTTATGTACTATTGAGCGGGCTTCGTTACTTTTTTCTTCTTTTTTAACGAACATCGAAACTAAAATTGAACTGTCGATAGTTGTATTACTTTTCTTTTCGCTGTTCATTTAATTCCTCTTCAACCGAAACATCATCCCAAGCTTCTGAAATTTCGTCGCGTAATTTATCTAATCTTTCTATAATTTCTTTTACTTGGTTCTTTTTATTCGGAGATCTAGTCACTTTATATTTTTTTGTCTTGGACATTATTTAACACCTTTTTTTCAATTTACTCAAAAAATAATTAAACTTCCTTCGGCTCTTTAATATGCACAGCATCAGCAAATTCTTTTAGCTTACTCCAATTACTCTCATCTTCAAAATGATTGCCCGTAACAATTATACTTGCTCCGTTCTGAATTTTTTCTCTTACAGTCTCAGTATCTCTAATTCCGCCTCCGACAACAATTGGGATTGAACAAGTTTCAGAAACCATTTTTACAATTTCATTCGGTACGGACAATTCCGCCCCTGAACCGGCTTCAAGATAAATTAATTTCATTCCCATATATTCAGCAGCTAAAGCTGTTGCTGCTGCAATTTCCGGTTTGTTGCGCGGAATCGGTTTACTGTTGCTTATGTATTCTGCTGTTGTTTGTTTACCGGATTCGATAAGAACATAACCGGTTCCTATTACTTCCAAGCCAGCTTTTTTCAAGCGTGGTGCAGCAATTACATGTTTCCCTATCAAGTGTTCCGGATTTCTACCACTAATGAGAGATAAAAATAAAAGTGCATCGGCATTTTCGTCAACTTGACTTATGCTTCCGGGGAAAATTATTATAGGCAGTTTTGAATAACTCTTTACATCGGTTACTACTTTATGAATATCGCCGCTCAGTAGAAGACTTCCTCCTATTAAAAATCCGTCAACCCCGCTTTTTTCACATGCCAAACAAAACTTTTTGAGATTTGCAGCATTAATTTTGTCGGGATCAAGAAGAATTAAATACGCTCCGCCTCTTTGAGCAATAGTGTTTGATAAATATTCCAGAACAGTCATATTTACTTTAGTTTTACTCATTGGAATTTAACATACAGCTTAAGATAAAAAAGTTTATTCTAATTCTCATTATTATATCTTATTAACCAAAAAATTTGTGATATTGGATGAATTAGAAAATAATACGGCATTGAATTAATATATTAAGTCTGATAACTTTCCGCATCTTGTTCAATCATATTATTTCTTCAAAAACCAAAGGAACTTGCATGAATAAAATTACAGTATATGAAAAACCAACTTGCACTACTTGCAGAAAAACAACTAAACTTCTTGACGAAAAAGGAGTTGATTTCGAAAAGGTTAATTATTATATAAAACCATTCACAAAGAACAAACTAAAAAAACTTCTTAAGAAAATGGACATGAAGCCGAGCGAACTTCTCAGAAAAAATGAGAAGGCTTACAAAGAATTGGATTTCAAAAGATCCGATTATACCGAGGATGAGATTCTCAATTTTATGATCGAGAACCACGATCTTATCCAACGCCCGATTATTGAGTTTGGCGGAAAAGCGATACTTGCCCGTCCCATTGAGAAATTAAATGAATTATTCTGAACATTTTTTACAATTATAACTAAACTTTTAACCCGAAAATTCGATTATTACTTAAGAAATATTTGTTGCTGAATTTATCGAGTTAACATTTTATCAATCAATTAAATTTTAGCTCGGATGAAAATTTCTAATAAAAATGGCGGAAAATTAATGGATCAGACGACGTTATTGTTGGCTTCGGGCGAACAAGAATTTAACAACACTCGAAAAGGGTTGCCGGATCGCCGGAAGTTAAACAAAATTAGAGAAAGGATCACTGACAAATACTACAACAGTGATTTTATCCTATCCAAGATTGCCGAAAGAATTCTGATAGAAATAAACTAAAATATTTTTACGGTTTCAACTTCACTAAAACTACCATTTGCACTTGTTTATTAAATTGGCTAAAATAATTTTCTAATTAAGTGTTAATGGCGCATCAATGGAAAAATTATCGGGTGAAGAACTTCAAAACAATAAGCTTCTTCTGCTTGGAAAACTATCCGCAAGTATTGCACATGAAATACGAAATCCACTTTCCGCTATTCGATTAAATTTAGAATCAATTAAAATCAATTCGGATAGCCTCGGTGATGATGAACTTGAATCTGTTGATGCTTGTCTCGAAGCCGTTGAAAGAATTCATTTTATTATCGAAAACACATTGGTGCTGAGTAAATCTCAATCCGATGAGATCACCAAGGTAGAGCTGAACGAAGCGGCATCAGATGCTGTTGAATTGATGAAATCTTTTTCTAAGAGATATAATGTAAAAATCGAAAAAAATTTTTCCCCTCGATTAATGTATGTCAATCTCAATAAGAATAAACTCCTTCAGATTATAATCAATCTTTTAACAAATTCACTTGAAGCAAGCGAAAACGGAAGTGTGGTTATTATAAACACAAATGTTGATTCAAATAATGTTGTTCTTAAAGTTTCCGATTCAGGAAGAGGAATGACAGAAGAAGTGAAGTCAAAAATTTTCGATGATTTTTTTACAACCAAATCTGTGGGAACAGGAATAGGTTTGAGTGTTTGCAGACAATTAGTAGATGAAGCAAACGGAACTATAGATATTGAAAGCACTCCCGAAGTTGGTACAACTGTTATTGTGAAACTGCCATCTGTGAGTAACTAATATGATTCCAAGAATTCTTATAGTCGATGATGATAATCTGGTTTGTATTTCCCTTAAAAAAGTTCTCATCAAATTAGGTTACGAAACAGATTTTTGTTTGGACGGCGGTGAAATATTTACTTACATCGAACAATTCAAACCCGATATTATTCTGCTTGATATTTATTTAACATCTCACAATGGACTTGATTTACTGAGCGAGCTGCAGAAAAAAAATCCAGAAATACCTGTAATTATGATAACTGGATACGCAGATGTTAAAATTGCTGTAAGCGCAATGAAACTAGGGGCTTTCGATTTTCTGCTTAAACCGCTTGATCTTGATCAGTTGAAGATTGTTATTGAAAAATGCGTTAAGCATCTCAGTCTTGCTCACGAAGTTGAAAAACTTCAATCAATAATTTCCGAGGAAGAAATTCCGAGAGGATTCTTCGGTAAAAGCAAGGTTATTCAGAATACTTTAAGCGAAGTTGAAAAGCTTGCAAAAAGTGACGATACAACAGTACTTATAGAGGGAGAAAGCGGAACGGGAAAAGAGGTGATTGCAAAGTACATTCATCAAATGAGTCCGAGGAAGCAAAATGTTTTTATACCTATAAATTGCGGATCTATTTCGAAAGAATTGGCCGAAAGTGAATTATTCGGTCACGAGAAAGGAGCATTTACCGGAGCAGCAGATAAAATAAAATTGGGCAAATTTGAGATAGCTGACAACGGAACAATACTTCTCGATGAAATTGGCGAGCTCAGTCTCGAGCTGCAGGTTAAACTGCTTCGTGTGCTGCAAGAAAAATCTTTTTACCGGTTGGGCGGCGAAAAATTGATTAATGTTAACGTGAGAGTAATTGCAGCAACTAATAAAAATTTGGAAGACGAAGTTAAGAAAGGAAACTTTCGGGAAGATTTGTTCTATAGACTTAATGTTGCGAAAATAATTATACCGCCGCTAAGAGATAGAAAGGAAGACATACCTTTATTCGCTCAATCATTTGTAAGAGAGTTCTCGCACAAATTTAATAAATCGGTCAACAGAATTGATGAAGAAGCTTTGAATATCTTAAATGCTGGCACTTGGAAAGGAAACGTAAGGGAGCTCAGAAACGCTATCGAAAGAGCCGTTCTTCTAATTGATGAGGATACTCTGAAAGCAAAACATATTTCATTCGTAATTAAGCAACCGGCGTATTCGCTTGCCGCCGAAAAGTTTGAACTTAAAATACCGGGTGAAGGGGTTCAAATTGATAAAGTGCTTCGAGAACTTTTTCTTAAAACGCTTAAATTAACCGGGGGTAATCAGCAACAGGCTGCTAAAATCTTGGGCATTTCACGCTCCAAATTTAGATATAGAATGGAAAAACTTGGAATAGAAGTAACAAAAAACATATCTTAAAATTTCTATAATCATCACTTACACAATACTTTAAATATTACTTCCGCGTTCGATAATTATTCCATCATCTTAGTAAAAGAAACTAGTAATGAACCACCAAAAATTTTACTCATCCTCACTGATAGAAGCGGTTAATCAAATGAAAGAAAAATTGGGTGATGATGCAGTAATCATAAGTACAAAAAGAATTGAAAATGATAAACTTTCTGTTAGCTCGACCCTTTTCGAGATTACAGCAGTTGAATCAAGCAATTTCCGAGAAGATGAAAATTTGATAAACTTATCAAATAAATTTTCTGCAACAAGTGAAAATTATTCCCCCGGACTAAAACAAGAATTGCTTCTTGAAGTTGAAGATAAGTTAAAAAGAACCGACATAGAGAATGAGATAATCAAAGAAATCAAAGAACGGCTTTTAACGTACATTAAGTTTTTGAATAAAGACAATATTGACGAATTCATAATTTCGATCATAGCTTCGATGCTAAGTTTCTCCAATTCAGCATCTCTTAACCCCAAAAAGAGAATCTTTCTATTTGGTAAAAGCAATTCAGGCAAAACAACAGTTGCACAAAAGATTATTTGTCAAATATTAAAAAATGAAAAAAGAAAAATAATTTACAAGAATATTGCTGAATCAAATAATAGATTAAGACTTGAAGATGCAAAAAAATTGTTTCCCGCAAATACAATAATCGAGAAAATGAATTTGAATGAGTTCATAATTCATCAAAAAAATAATTACACTAATAATTTTGAACTAATCGAGTTTGAGAATGATTCCTTAGAAAAAATGTCAAATTCCATTGCAAAAAAGATCTTGATTAATTCATCGGTATTTCTTGTTGAGAAGATAAACTCGGCAATAATTAGCTCAGATTACCGTGAGAGGTTAAAAATGAAATTGAATTATCACGGAATAATTCTAACAAATCTTGATGAAATAACAACTCATGGAGGGATTCTTAACATAGTAAGGAAAACCGGTAAACCGATTTATTACTTATCTTCGGGCAGCGGAGCCGAAACTGATCTTTTTGATGCAGAACCGGAACTTACGGCAAAATTAATTTATACGGGGAGCATTTATGGTTAATTGCTGATTTAATTATTTTACACAAAATTTGTTGGTTAGCGATATTATCCAAATGGCTAATATTAGCCAGCAATTAAATTTTAGAATCGAGCTTTCCTACTAAAAATCTTTCAAAATAGGCGGAAATCGAACTTTTGAAGATTCTCCATTCGTGGCATTTGCTTTGTTCCTTATTCCCAGCCAACAAAAAATAGGGGTAAGGGAGATGGAAAATCAAGTACTTTGGAACCGCTTCAAAATCGAACCGAATTCTGATACAAAGAGACAAATAATGTCAAATTATACAAATCTCGTTCACTATGTAATTCACAATTCCAAGTTTATTAAACTTGATGTAATTGAGGACAAAGACTATTTCCAATTCGGGATTGAAGGATTAAGCGAGGCTATCGACCGTTTTGATCCTGACTATGGTACAAAGTTTGAGACATATGCAATCCAAAGAATACGCGGCAAAATTATCGACGAACTTAGAAAACTTCAGATTAAACCGCGCCAACAGCAAACGGATGAAAATAGTGTTGTTTATAGAAACGTTTCTCTTGATCAAAATTTAGGAAACGAAGAAGGTTTTTCATTAACGGACATTCTTCCGCATGATGACGAAACTCCAGATGATCAATTCTTAAATGCCGAGAAAATTATCCTTCTGAAACAAGCTATTAAAAAACTTGGCGAAAGAGATCAGCTTTTGCTTTCACTCTATTATTACGAAAAACTTAACTATATGGAAATAGCTGAATTGTTAGGGATAACTGTTTCGCGAGTTTGTCAAATTCACTCAAAGATTATCAAAGAACTTAAAGGATATTTAAGCACGGCGTATGCCGCATAACAATTTTTCCTTAAAATTTTTTGGATATGAGATGAGTGAAGCAACTTCAAGTTTAATGGGACTTTATAAGGGAACAGGAATTAAGAGATCAAATCAATATTTAGGAATTGATTCTTTTGATGAGAGAATTCCTTCTGTGCTAAAATCCAGTGATTATTTACTTCTTGCCAAAATTATCAGTTTCGAAAAGGAAATCCGGAATGCCGAAAATGCTAAACAGGTATTCCATCATCTGATAGATGCCGCTAAGAAAATTGTTCCGACAAAGGAAGCAGCATTATTATTCATTGATGAAGAAACAGGACAATTAAAATCCGAAAAAATTTCGCAAGACAATGAACTTGTTGAGATGCTTAACAAATATTATAAAGAAGGTGTTATAAATTTTGTTTTTGAATCCAAACGTCCGACTCTTGTCCCGGAGCTTGAAAGTTATAACTCGAGTCCTGCCCCGATGAATTTCATCTTATTCCCGATTTTTGAAAATGATAAGAAGAAAGGATTGTTTGCTGTATTAACATCATTGAACAAGAATTCGTTAACCGAAGACGAGAAAGAAGCTCTTAACTTAATTGTAAATATCACACTCGGAAAAATCGAAAAAATAAAACTTCTTCAAGATCTTTTCGGAGCTTATGAAGAAGCTCAAGCATATCAAGCTAAGCTTTCGAACGATTACAGATTGATAGAAATCGGCAAGTTAACTGAAGGGATTGTAGAAGATATCATATCACCGCTTCAAGTAATTTTGTCGCAAGTAGAATTGTTAAAAGAGCATGAAGAAAACTTGGATGGAATAAATAAGATCAAAAAACAAGTCGATAAAATAAACGGAGTGATATCAAGACTTGTAAAGTTTGCAGATGTCAATAGGAAAGCACTTAGAATCTCGTCATTCAATCTCAATCAAATATTGAATGATTATTATAATCTTGTTAAGTCAACACTAGATACTCTAAAACTGGAATGCGTTCTCGATTTGGGAAAGAATATTCCAACAATGCTCACTCATCCTGATTATATCTATCAATTATTAACTAATCTTATTGGGTTAATCGATCACAAACCGGGAAGGAAAAGCGGGGTAATCCTTCAAACTCGTTATAATGTCGGTATAATTTCATTGAATTTAATAGCCACGCAATCACTTAAACTTGAAAACAGAAAAAATTCATTCGAACTTAATATGAAGATTATTGAAAATATTGCGGCAAAACATTCCGGTAAAATTAAGATTGATAACAGCAAAGAATCCGGATGTTCAATTTCAATTAAATTTCCTTTGAAAACAGATTTTGAAAAAAAGTAATTATTTAATAATTTTAAAATCTCTGAATTACAACTTAAATATTTTCGTTTTAAGACCGGATAAGCGCTAAATGAAAAATAAAGAACCTGAAAAGGATAATGTGCTGGTTGTTGAAGATGAAGAGGATACAAGATTTATTCTCGAACGACTGCTCTCAAAAAACGGCTATACGGTAACTTCATGCCGTAACGGGGAAGAGGCTCTATCCGTTCTTAATAGTTTTAAGCCGAAAGTGATAATAGCCGATTGGACAATGCCGAAAATGGATGGACTTGAACTTTGCAATATTCTTAAAGAAAAAGAATCGACAAAGTTTATCTATTTTATTGTGCTAACAGCGAGGGCTTCGTTAAAGGACAGAGTGACGGGTCTTGATATCGGCGCCGACGATTTTTTGGTAAAACCAATTGAAAATCAAGAACTGTTGGCTAGGATCAGATCGGGAATTAGAATCTATAACCTTCAACTTGAATTAAAGAACATTGAACACGACCGTGCAGTCGTTGAACTTGCGACGACTTTGGGACATAAAATAAACAACCCATTAAGCAGCTTGATAATGTCGTTTTCTTCGATGGAATCTGAAATGGAAAAGAATGAAACGGAAAAACATAAAGATGATTTATTTGTGATAAATCAATCGATAGAGAGAATAAAAAATTTCGTAGAAGCGTTAAAAAATCTTCAGAACCCTGAAATAACAAAATACGCATTGGAGAAAAACATGCTTAAAATGGATCCTGAAGATTAAACTATAACTTTATTTCTAAAAATGAATAATAGTCGACAGAATAGAATAAATTCTTCGGAAAAAAGAATTTCCCCGAAATCCTTCAAGGAACTAAATGATTTTCCAGTGCAGTTTCCCATTGTTTTGTTCTCCTCTGATGGAAAAATTTACTTCCAAAACAAAGCGTTTAAAAAGTTATCCGAACTTAATGAGAACGATACAGTTTTTAATTTTTCAGCCAGCCCTTCCTTAAACGATGTGATATCCCAAATCCATCAAAGTTTTTTTAGAAATGTTGAATTCAATATTGAAGTAAAAAGCCCTGCGATGGAAAATAAAACAGAGTTCAAAGCATTTCTCACAAAGGTTTGGACCGGGCAGCAGTTGGTCTTTCTCTTGATGCTAAAACAAGATAAAGCAGATGTTAAAAAACCTTCTGAAGAAGAATTTAGTTATTCGCATTTTGAGCAGGAACAGAGATTAAGCCGTTTGAAATCTGCTTTTCTTGCAAATATGTCCCATGAATTCAGAACACCACTTAATGCAGTTGTGGGTTATTCCGATTTAATTGCCGAAGAAGTAAAAGAAAAAAATTATGATGTACTTCCCGAAATTATCAGTTATATGAAGGATGGCGTTAAGCGTCTCTTAAATTTGATTGATAATATTGTAGAAGTATCGATGATCGAAGCTAATGATCAAAGCGTGGAATTAGAGCGCAGCTCGGTCAATCAGTTAATCCGTGAGAGTCTAAATTCTTTTAAGGAAGAAACTCAAAGAACCGGAATAAACATTGATCTTGAACTCGACCATTCGGATCCTCAAATTAAAACAGACGGATCACGATTTAAAAAAATTATTGAGGCACTTATCTCAAATGCCGTAAAGTATAATCACAAAAACGGTATAGTGATGATAAGAACCAATTCCGATAGAAAATCTGTTGAAATTGAGATTTCCGATACAGGTATCGGTATCGAAGAAAAAAAACTAAAAACAATTCTTGAACCATTCTCGCAAGTAGAAGAAGAAGTTTATAGAAGAAATTACGAGGGTGCTGGACTTGGATTGACGATTGCTTATAATTTAACAAAATTGTTCAAAGGCACTTTTGAAATTCAAAGCCGCGTCAACGAAGGAACAACCATCCGGCTTCAATTCCCCAAAGACGTCTAGATTTTTCCTCATTTCGTATAATTTGCCACTTTTGTCCTATTTATCTAATTGCTATATTTCATAACTCAATCATAAGAAAATTGTGTATGAATAGAAGTTTTCTTCTTTGGACTTTGGCGGTAATAATAACTTTACTAACAGCTTACTATCAAAGGACAACAGGTCCCACATACCCCATTGACGAAATAATCTCAATCAATAAAACCGAATATCATATCAAATTATTGAGATCCCATGGAGGAGAAACGGATTGTAAAATCGAAATTCCGATTGAACAAAAATTGATCTCTGCAAAACTTGTGTGGAAACGATTTAAGACAAATGATGAATGGTCGGAGGTTAAGTTTGAAATTGAAGATGGAAAATTAATTGCTGAACTTCCTAATCAGCCTCCTGCCGGCAAACTGGAATACTATATTGTAATTTATCACGATACCCAAAAGTACGTGCTGCCTCATGAAGAAACTGCTGTAATTCGTTTTAAAGGAGATGTTCCAATTTGGGTGTTAATTCCTCATGTTATTGTTATGTTCGGAGCAATGCTTCTTGCTACAAGAACAGGGCTTGAGTTTTTTGCCAAAGAACCGAAAGTAAAAGGATTAACACAGTGGACGCTCGGTTTTATTTTTGCCGGTGGTTTGATTTTGGGCCCAATTACACAATACTATGCCTTCGATGCATTTTGGACAGGATTTCCGTTCGGAACCGATTTGACCGATAATAAAACACTTGTAGCGTTTATTGTTTGGATAGTGATTTACCTAATCTATAGAAAATCGAAAAAACCGCAGTTGTGGGCATTAGTTGGTGCAATTATAACAACAGTTATCTATTTAATCCCACATAGTATGCACGGAAGTGAACTTGATTACAACGAACTCGACAAACAAAATCAACAAACAGAAATTGAACAATCATTTGAATAGATGAGAGGAAGTATGAAAAAAAATACCATAATATTTTTGTTTTTATTTTTTGCTGGTTTGATAACCGCTCAGGATTCAAGTCAAACTTTTATTTCGCTTAATCAAACCGGTGTTACTGAATTTTTAAAATTGAACCCCGAATATGACGGGAGAGGAACGATTATTTTTGTGCTGGATACGGGCGTTGATATGGGAGTTGAAGGATTGACGAAAACTTCAGCTGGAGGTGTAAAGGTAATCGATGCACAGGATTTTACTGGTCAGGGTGATATCAAATTCTACGAAGCCGATGTAGATGATGAGGATGGAAAAACTTTTTATTCGAACGAAGATAATAATTTAAAAATTTCAGGAACCCTTTCTCTTCAAGCAAAAGACGATAAATACTTTATCGGGGTAGTAAAAGAAGATTTGTGGAAGAACTCGGGTTCAGGAGCAAAGGACATTAATGCAAATGGTGCAGAAGATGATTCTTTTTATTTCGTTACTTTCTTAACCGAAATCGACGCTGCTGATTACTGGGTCGTTTTTATTGATACAAACAACAACGGCGATTTATCGGATGAGAAACCATTAAGAAATTACAACATCAACTACGATTCCTTTACTTTTGAACATGCAAAACAGCTGCCACCGTTTACACTTGCAATGAATATCTTTCCTGAAGAACAGAAAATTAGTCTTTATTTTGACGATGGTGCACACGGAACTCACTGTGCTGGAATTGCCGCAGGCAACGCAATAGGCAATGATAATTTTTATGGAGTTGCTCCAGGAGCCGAAGTTATAGGATTAAAGTTGGGAAATAATAACTATGCAGGCGGTGCAACAGTTACCGAGAGCATGAAAAAATCATTTCTTTACTTTGACGAATACAGTAAAAAAACAGATAAACCTTGTATTGTAAATATGAGTTTCGGTATCGGATCAGAAATTGAAGGACGTGCCGAAATCGAAAAATTTCTTGCTGAGTTAACAAAGAATAATCCCTATATCTATATTTGTACTTCAAACGGCAATGAAGGACCTGGAATTTCTACTTCGGGGATGCCGGCTGCCAGCAGTTCAATCTTTTCGACCGGAGCCGTTCTTACAAAAGAAGTCGGGATGGATGTTTACGGTGCTACGATTGATAATGACATAATTCTTCATTTCAGTTCGCGAGGCGGCGAAGTTTTTAAACCTGATGTAGTCGCTCCGGGCGCGGCTGCTTCAACTGTTCCCGATTACAGATCAAGCGACAAAATGTGGGGAACAAGTATGGCTTCTCCTTATTCGGCGGGAGTTATGAGTCTTCTTCTAAGTGCGGCAAAGGCGGAATTTCCGGATATTAAAATTCCTTCACAGCTCGCTTATCGTGTATTGAGAGACAGTGCCGTTCCAATTGAAGGTTACGATGCGATTGATCAAGGTGGCGGTTATATAAATATAATGAAAGCATATGAGCTCCTAAAAAAATACATACAGAGCGGGACTTATAAGGACTTTGAAACTTACACTATTTCTTCGCTTAGTCCTTCTATGCCGGATCATTCAGCCCCCAATTTATATATTCGAGACGGATCATATCTGAACGGAAGCGAAAAATACAGCTTCGAAATCAAGCGCAATTATTTCAATTCATCGGCAAAGTTTTTCAGAATTCATAACATTGAATCCAACTCGGATTGGCTTAAACCGATTCAGAAAAAAATACATTTCCGGAATGATCAGTCAGCTTCGGTTGATGTTCAGTTCGATATCGAAAAAATGAAAGAGCCGGGATTGTACAATGCAGTAATAACAGGAGTTAGAGCCGATAATACAAATCTACCGGAATTTGATATGATGGCAACTGTTATAATGCCATATCATTTTTCTGTTGAAAATGATTATACCCGTGAATGGAAAGGCGAAAAAGTAAACCTCGGTGAACACAAACGTTATTATGTTAAAGTTCCCGTCGGTGCAACAACAATGAAAGTAGAACTATCTTCTCAGAAGGATGTTTATTCATTTGCTTGGTACTTCTTGCATAATCCCGAAGGCGAACAATCCGGATTCGGATTTTTAAATGCGGAAATGGATGAAGGCAAAGTTGAAAATTATTACTATAATCTCGAACCAGGTGTTTATGAGTTGGTTGTTCTCGGCTATTATAGAGCTTCTGCTCCTTCAACCTATGATCTAAGAATCAGTTTTGACGGAATCAACAGAATTGATGAAGGCGATATAACCGAAACACATAATCAAATTAAAGTAATAAATAATTTTAATAAACTGCAGACTATTACCTTAGAATCCGAAATGCTCGGAACTGTTCAGACTCACACAGCAAATCTGAAGGGTTATGATCATCATGAAATTCCATTTACGCTTAAGCAGGGCGAATCATCAAAAACTTTCGATTTGAAACTGTCAAAGGATGATTTTAACAAACTAACTGACTTTGCCTTCATGATTTATGACGAAGATATGAAAGCCGTTTCTGCAAGTGGTTTGTCGTATCAAGAAGGATCGATAAGCATAAGAAACAGATATAAAGAGAATAAAAAATTAAAGCTTGTTCTTGTCCCGGGATTCACAAATGCAGATCATGAAATATTTGTACATATCGACGAAAAAACATACTTTGAAACCCCAATTTCGGTCGCAGCAAAAATTAATAGCCGAGTAATGGCAACACTGTATCCTTCCGTTATTGAAACTATAGATCTGGAAGTGAAAAAACCGGAAGTCGAATTACCCAGTGATGCGAAAATATTCGGGAACTTATACTTTAAGAAAGCACAAGATAAAATTTATGAACTACCTTTGTATTTCAAATTCTAGGATAGGAGTATTTGATGGATCAACAAAATGGAATTAATTCAATTGGTCTTCCGGCAAATGCGTATTCGGAACTAAATCCGGGGGAAGAATATAAGCCGATTATGTCTCCGTTAAAGGAGTATCCCGAAGTAAACATTTGGTCTGTTCTTTGGGGTTTGGTTATGGCAATGTTGTTTTCTGCTGCAGCCGCTTATCTTGGTCTTAAGATCGGACAGGTATTCGAAGCCGCAATTCCTATAGCCATTCTTGCCGTTGGACTTTCAACCGCGTTTAAAAGAAAAAATGCACTTGGCGAAAATGTGATTATACAATCAATTGGTTCGACATCGGGGGCAATTGTTGCAGGAGCAATTTTTACTCTTCCTGCCCTTTATATTCTTGAACTTGATGTTGAATTCTATCAAATATTTTTCGCATCTCTCTTCGGAGGTTTTTTAGGAATACTTTTTCTTATTCCTTTCAGAAAATATTTTGTTGCCGAAATGCATGGGAAATTTCCTTTCCCCGAAGCGACGGCAACTACCGAAGTACTTGTAGCCGGCGAAAAGGGAGGTAAGCAAGCGCTAGTACTTGTAGTTAGCGGAATTATAGGCGGATTTTATGATTTTGTAATTGCATCGTTCGGATGGTGGAGTGAGGTTTTTACGACTAGGGTTGTGGAAGTAGGACAAACACTTGCGAACAAGTTTAAACTTGTTTTTAAACTTAATGTTGGTGCCGCAATTGTGGGATTAGGATATATAGTCGGACTCAAATATGCGGCAATTATAGCTGGTGGATCATTTGTTGCTTGGTTTGTAATCATACCGGTCTTTTCTTATTTGGGAGATTTTATCACAATGCCTGTCGGAGCAAACGTAAGTCTTTTAATTAAAGACATGTCTGCCGAACAGATCTTCAGCAATTATGTTCGCCACATAGGAATCGGCGGTATTGCAATGGCTGGTTTGATAGGAATTATCAAATCATCAGGAATCATTAGAACTGCTTTTAGTCTTGGCTTCAAAGAAATATTCGGTGCGAAAATTGAAGGTGAGAATGTTGAAAGAACCAAACGCGACCTACCGATGAAGATTATTGCAATCGGAATATCATTAACTGCAGTCTTGATTTTCATCTTTTTTATTTTCGGTGTGGTGGATAATATTTTGCACGCAATAGTTGGTTTGCTTATAGTGCTTGTAATTTCATTTCTGTTCACAACAGTTGCAGCAAATGCGATTGCTATTGTTGGCACAAACCCGGTTTCGGGGATGACTTTGATGACGCTTATTCTTTCATCTGTTATTCTTGTTGCCGTAGGTTTATCAGGAACTGCTGGAATGATTTCTGCGCTGATTATCGGAGGTGTCGTTTGTACTGCGCTCTCGGTTGCCGGAGCGTTTATTACGGATTTAAAAATAGGTTATTGGCTTGGTTCTTCGCCCTACAAACAGGAAACATGGAAGTTTTTGGGAACCGTGGTTTCTGCAGCTACTGTCGGCTGGGTGATTCTTTTGCTTAACAATACGTATGGATTTGTTGGTAGTGATCTTCCGGCACCTCAAGCAAATGCAATGGCTGCAGTCATCAAACCGTTGATGTCTAATCAACCTGCACCCTGGATGATGTACGTTGCAGGAGCATTCTTTGCCCTCATTTTGACAATGATTAAAGTCCCTGCATTGGCTTTTGCTCTGGGAATGTATCTTCCGCTTGAATTAAACACGCCCTTGCTTGTCGGCGGATTGATAGCCCACTTTGTAGGAACAAGAAGCAAGGACGAAACTTTGAACAAAGTAAGAAAGGAAAGAGGAATTTTAATAGCATCAGGTTTCATTGCCGGTGGGGCGTTGATGGGAGTAGTAAGTGTTATACTAAGATCTGCTGGCTTTAACTGGAAACTTGAAGCTTGGGCTGAAACCCACGGCGCAGAAATGCTCGCATTAGTAATGTTTGCGCTTGTATGTGCTTATATGATTTGGGATTCTCTGCGAGCAAAAAAGGATGAATTATAAAATAATTGTGTGAAGCTAGATTAAAAAGTTTCATCGAATTAAATTTAAAAATCCCGTAAATTAGTTGCGGGATTTTTTTATGGGTTTAAGTATGAACATTAATGAGGTAAGAAAAAATTTTGACTACTTAAAAAGCGGGAAGGTATATTTCAATCACGCTGCTATTGGTCCGCTTTCTAATAATGTCGTGTCTCGAATAAATAAATATATTGAGTTAAGAAGTACCGGCGAGATTGAAAACTATCCAGCATTTTTATCTGCGCAGGAAAATGTAAAAAGGATGCTGTCTAAAATTTTTAACGCTTCCCCTGAAAGATTTGCATTTGTTGATAGTGTTTCTAACGGGTTTAATATACTTGCTCAAGGTATTGAGTGGAAAACGGGGGACAGAATAATTTTAAATGATATCGAGTTTCCAGCAAATGTCTATCCATTTTTAAATTTAAGAAAACTGGGAGTGGAGATTGATTTTGTTCAATCAAAAAAGGGTCGCATTGAAATTGATGATATCGAGGCATTGCTGACACCGAGAACCCGACTTCTTTCTATAAGCGCTGTCCAGTTTTTAACAGGCTTTCGTTCGGATTTGGATGCAATCGGCAAACTTTGCAAATCACACAATGTCATTTTCAGTGTTGATGTCATTCAAGCTGCGGGTGCCGTGAATATCGATGTTAAACGTTCAAGTATTGATTTTCTTTGCGGAGGATCCCATAAGTGGTTTATGGGACTTCAGGGGGCATCTTATTTTTATTTGACCGAAGAACTTCAATCGATGTTAAAACAGAAATTTATTGGATGGCTTTCAGTTGAAAATAGTTGGGATTTTACGGATTACAAACTTGAGCTGATGAAATCGGCAGGAAGTTTTCAAAACGGTTCTTTAAATGTAATTGGATATATTTCCTTCGAAGAGAGTTTAAAATTATTCGATAGTTTGGGCATGGATAAAATTGAGCGGCAAATAATTTCGAACACGGAATATTTGATTAAAAGATTAGATAATATTGGACTCGAGCCGATTCTAAAGTGTGTTGATCAAAAACATCTTTCCGGAATAGTTTCTGTAAATCATTCTGATTCCGAAAATTTAAAAAATGAAATACAGAAATCCGGAATTATCTTCAGTTGCCGCGAAAGTAAGTTGAGATTTTCTCCCCACTTTTACAACACAAAGGATGAGATAGATATGCTGACCTCTGAATTAAAAAGATATGTGAAATAAATGCAAGAGCGTCAATTTATAAATACGATTGACCATCGTGCGAGAGCGATTAAAATGAGGATCATACCTTCAAGTTTAGTGATTTTCCAATTTGTTCTTAAAATTATGAAAAGAACAACCATAGAAACTGCCAGCAGGATTAAACTGGTGTAATCCGCTTCTGAAATTGTCAATGGTCTTATTATGGAGGCAACACCCAGAACGCCTAACATGTTGAATATATCGCTGCCTATTAAATTTCCTGCGCTTATTCCATGTCTTCCTTTTATTACCGCAACCACCGATGTTGCGAGTTCCGGAATTGAAGTTCCTGCTGCAACGATTGTTACACCAATCATCCACTCGGAAAGTCCGAACACACGGGCAATTTCTGAAGCAGAATCAACAAGAAAATCAGCCGCAAGAATTATTAATGCAATTCCGACAATTAATTTAGGAATGTCGATTAAGGTGAATTCACCTTCGGGAATTTCTTCTTCGATCGCAGCCCCGGTTTTAATTAAGTAAATTACATATCCAACTAAAAGCATGAATAATATAATTCCTTCGTGAAATTCCAGCACTAAATCGTAATAGAACCATAGTAAAATCAGTCCGCAGAAAATAAGAATAGAACCGTCACGGTAAAGAAGTTTTCTGTCAGTTTGCATTACGGAGAAAATAGAAACAATGCCAAGAATAATCCCAAGGTTAAAAATGTTTGAACCTATAACATTCCCAACGGATATTGCTGACTGCCCGTTTATTGCGGCAACAACAGTCACAGCAAACTCCGGTGCAGATGTAGCAATTGCAACTATCGTTAAACCAATAACTAATTCGGAAAGACCGAGCTTTTTTGCAAGCTTTGAGGCTGATGTAACAACCCAAACCGCGCCAATCCAAAGAGCGGCGATTGAGAAAGCAATTACTACAAGATCGATGAATATTGTCATTTGAAATGAAATTTAGTGGGGAGGAATATACAAAAAAGCAGAGCTACAATCATAGCTCTGCTTTAAAATTACTTATTCCTCAGTGTAGGTCAGCTCAACCTTAACGTGGAAATCTGCTCCGCTGAAAAGTGTGTATTTAACGTCGCTGATTGTTGCTTTGTAATCCTCACCAACCAATTTGCTTATAGCCTCAGAGATTGACGATTCAATTGATCCGACACTTACGGATTTCAGTTTGTTCTTAAGCAATTTATCCACGTCGATTGCTCTTTTCTCTTCACTCATTTTATTCTCCTAATTCTACTTTTATTATTCAAAATTTTAGACGAACTGCAGACAAATTAAGTTCTATTATGCAATAATACAAATGAAATTATTTTCTTATAATTTTAAGAAGTTCGTCAGTTTTTTCCCGCATCAATTCTTTGCTGCCTTTTGATTCCACATTCAATCTTAGAAGCGGCTCGGTGTTGCTCTTACGGATGTTGAATCTCCAATCGGGAAACTCGACACTTAATCCGTCAAGTTCATCAATTATTCCGTCGGAAAAATTTTCTTTCAACAATTCAATTTTTGCATCGGCATCTTCAACTGTTGAGTTAATTTCTCCCGAACACGGATATTTTGAAATCATGTCATCTACAAGCTCGGAAAGTTTTTTATTTTCATCAGACATAAGTTGAAGTACCAATAGAAAAGGAATAAGCCCGCTGTCCGAAAAAGCATTGTCTCTAAAATAATGATGAGCGGACATCTCGCCGCCGTAGATAGAATTTACTTCGCGCATTTTTTCTTTAATAAATGCATGTCCGCTTGCGGAAACTACGGCTTCTCCGCCGGAATTATTTACGATATCTACCGTATTCCAAATTAATCTTGGATCATGTACGATCCTCTCACCCGGATTTGACTTCAAGATTGATTTTGCAAGTAACCCAACAATATAATATCCTTCAATAAATTCCCCTTTTTCGTTAAAGAAAAAACATCTGTCGTAATCTCCGTCCCATGCTACACCTAAGTCGGCATTATGTTCATTAATTGCATCGATTGTCGGCTGTCTGTTTTCAGGCAATAACGGGTTCGGAACACCGTTTGGGAAATTTGAATCTGGCTGATGAAATACTTTTATCATTTTTATCGGCAATCTGCTTTCAAGTTTATCAAGAGCCGGACCAACGCATCCGTTGCCCGCATTTACCACAACTTTATATGGCTTTATTGTGGATGGATCATAAAACTTTTTCAAATTATCAATGAAAGAATCCATTATATCAATCTGCTCAATTTTTCCAAAATTATCGGCTTTCTCACCCAGGTCATTATCGATAATCATTTTTTCTATTTTGTCCAAGCCCGAGCTGTATCCCATCGGAACCGAACCTTTTTTTACGAACTTTAGCCCATTGTATTGAGGAGGGTTGTGACTTGCTGTTATCATAACCCCCGCATCTGCGCCAAGATGAGGCACTGCAAAATATATCATTTCCGTTCCGCACATGCCCAAATCAATAACATTCGAACCTGCTTCCGAAACACCTTTGGCGAGGGCTTCTGATAATTCCGGCGAAGATTTTCTTACGTCTCTTCCTATCACAACATTTTTGCAGCTCAATAATTTTACCAAGGTTCTTCCAACGTTGTAAGCAAGTTCGCTGTTAAGTTCGGTGGGGACAACACCTCTTATATCGTATGCCTTAAAACAAGAAATTTTGCTCATACTAACTCCGTTTAATTTTTTCGGTCATAAAACTGTGCATTGAATTACATTTTAAAATTAGTTATCATATTCATCAACTTTGAGGTGCAAAATAATAAAATCGGGGGGAATTTAGCTGCCTTAGAGAGTTTTTTTTACATAGTAATAGCAAGCGTTAATTCGTAATTTCGCAAATAAAAGACGGGAGGCAAATTATAGATACGAATTATACAAGATTTGCTCGATGCAACAACTCTAAGTGTAATGCTGTTTTTCTCTTCGATCCGCGGGAAATTTCCGGAGAAGTCAGGTTCTTATGTCCTGCTTGCCAATTGAAACTTGAAGATCACCATATGGTGCAGTGCGAAACCTGTCAATCGATTGTTAATTTTATTCCGGCAGATATTGACGAGGTCCCAACAGTTCTTTCAATTGCAAAATGCTCGAAATGCAGCGGAACGATCGAAGATGAAAGACGAATTTTACCTTATGAATTTCCGGATATTCTAATTTAAGCCGGAACAATATTTTCATTTTATTTAGGGGCACAGATTGTTAACAGCATTCTGTGCCTTTTTTTTATATTTATAACATCATTCTAATTTCTTAAGGATTTTGATATGCGTAAACTAACCATGATTTTTTCGCTCATATTTCTCATTTCAACTACTGCTTTTGGTCAGTTTTATATGGGAGTAAATCTCGATACCGTAAAAGCCCAAAAATTTGATACTGGAAAGATGTGGACATTCGAGAACGCTCCCGTAGAATATTTTGAAATTACATACGGTTTTAAACCGACTCAGCAATGGCTCGATGATGTAAGACTTTCGGCACTTAAGTTTGCAACCTGGTGTACAGCTTCTTTTGTTTCGGAAGACGGATTAATTATGACTAACCATCACTGCGTAGATTTTGTGACTTCAAGAATTCAAGAAGAAGGTGAGGATATCAATGCAAACGGATTCTATGCCTCAAGCTTGGATAAAGAACGGAAGGTTTCAGGCGTTTTTGTTGATCAACTTGTTTATATGGAAGATGTTACTGATGAAGTTATTAAAGCAATTGAAGCAGAAACGGACGAAACAAAAAAAATCGAAGTAAGAAACAAAAAGATAACCGAAATCGAAGAGCGTTACAACGCGGAGACCGGGCTTAGAGGTGATGTTGTGCGCTTGTATAACGGCGGGAAATTTTCGCTTTACGGTTACAAACGTTACGATGATATTAGAGCAGTTTATTTCAATGAAAGTGATATGGGATTTTTTGGTGGTGATCCTGATAATTTTACATATCCAAGATACGATGCTGATTTTGCTTTTTTGAGGGCTTATGACGAAAACGGTGTGCCGTTAAAAGTTGAAAATTATTTTAAGTTCAGTCCGGAAGGACCGAAAGAAGGCGAGCCGTTGTTTGTAATTGGTAATCCCGGCTCAACACAAAGACTTGCAACTGTTTCACAGTTGGAATATCTCCGAGATGTAACTCAAAGAAACAATGCTTTCATCTATTCTGAAATGATGAAAATCTACAATGAAATGGTAGAAGAACAACCCGAAAGATTCGATCAGCTTAAATCCACTATTATTTATCTTGGCAATTCAAAGAAAGTTGTTGAAGGAATTTATAAAGGGCTGCTTGATCCGATTTTTATAGCACGAAAAAAAGATTTTGAAAAAACATTGAAAGAAGCCGTAATCAGCGATCCTGAATTAAACAAACAATATGGACACATTTGGGATGCGATAGCAGCGGCAAAAGAAGAACTTAGAACATTCGGGGAAAAACTTGCTGCGTATAATGTTTCGTTCAATCAAGGGTCGCAGTACTTTGCAATTGCAAATGATATAGTAAAACTTGCTAAGCAGCTTCAACTTCCCGAAGAAGATAGAGGTGAACTATATAAAGAAGGTATGCTCGAATCAACAGTCGATGCAATTCTTCCGGATGAAATCGATCATATGCTCGAAATCAAAAAGTTAAGAATGCAGCTTGATTTCATTAAAATGAATTTAGGTGAAGATAATGAGTTGGTGAAAATGTTATTTGATGGTATGAGTTCATCCGAAGCTGCCGAAAAGTATGCATCGCTTCCGCTTTTTAACGATAAGAATGTTTTTCTCGAATTTGTGCTTTCCGGACCCGATGCAATTTTAAGTTCGGACAACCCGTTGATAAAGTATGTGGCTGAAACAATCGATCAGATTCAAGGATTTAGAACACGTCAGCAGGAAATAAATAAAACAGAACAAGTTCTTAACGATCAGTTGGGAAGAGCGGTTTATGCCGTTTATGGTACTTCTATTCCGCCTGATGCTTCATTCACCCTTAGGATTGGCGACGGTGTGATGAAATCTTACAATTATAACGGAACCATAGCTCCGACTAAAACAACTTTCCACGGAATGTATGACAGATATTACAGCTTCAACAAAGAATATCCGTGGAAACTTCCTGAGAGATGGTTGAATCCTACGGAAGGTTTTGATCCTAGTACTCCTTATAACTTTATCTCAACTCATGATATAGTCGGAGGAAGTTCAGGTAGTGCTGTAATTAATAAAAATGCCGAATTAGTTGGAATTGCCTTTGACGGAAACATCGAAAGCATTCCGGGAAATTTTCTCTATTCAACTGAGGCAAACAGAATGGTTTCAGTTCACTCCGAAGGGATAATGGAGATATTAAAGTACATCGGCAAAGCTGATAGAATACTAAAGGAACTCGAAACCGGGAAAATACCAGAAGAATATTATATTCTAGAAAAAGCCGAGTAAGTTATTTTTTAAATTTTATTGGCTGACTGAAAAGTTAAATTGTTATATCAAATTAAAGATTTCAACTAACTTTTTGGTCAGCTTTTTTTATTGAATAATTTGATCGGAAAACATGCAAAATTTAACTTTGATTAAAATTGAATAGAATTAAACCCTTGACCAGTTGCTGCGTCTAATTAAATCAAACCGTGTTATCGGATATTTTTTATTTTCAGCGAGGACAAAATGAGATTAAAAATTTATTCTCTTCTAATTTCACTCTTAATTTTTTCTACACAAGTATTTTCTCAAAGAAATTTATACGAACAAATTGATCTTGATGAAGTTGAATTTGAACTTGAAGACTTCGGAAGAATGTGGACTTTTGACGATATTCCATTCGAAAGATTCAAAGAAAAGTATGGTTTTGAACCAACCGAAGAATGGCTTGAAAACGTTCAAAAATCCGCGCTTCAATTCGGTGGAGGATGCTCGGCTGCATTCGTTTCGGCAAACGGCTTAATCATGACAAATCACCATTGCGGAAGAGGCGCTTTCCCGTCCCTTCAAAAAGAAGGTGAAGACATGCTTAGGGATGGATTTTATGCAGAGAGCTTGGAAGATGAAAGAAAAGTTCCCGGACTTTATGTGGATCAATTAATCTTTATCCAAGATGTTACTGATGAAGTGATAAGTGCAATGAACGACGGCACAACCGACGAAGAAAAGGTTAATCTGCGACGCAGTAAAATCGATGAACTTCAAAAAAAATACAGCGAAGAAACCGCGCTCAATTGCAGAGTAATTTCTCTTTACAACGGAGGTAAGTATTCTTTGTATGGTTATAAACGATATGAAGATGTTCGCCTGGTAATGGCCCCTGATTTCCAAATTGCTGCGACCGGTTGGGATTGGGATAATTTTACCTATCCTCGTTATGAACTTGATTTTGCCTTCTATCGTGCTTATGACGAGGAGGGAAATCCTGTAAAAACGGATCATTATTTTACTTGGTCTGATAAAGGAGCTGAAGAAGGCGAGCTTATCTTTACCGTAGGAAGACCCGGTGGCACAGACCGCTTGCTCAGCGTTGCACAGTTGGAATATTTAAGAGATGTAACCTACAGCCAACTGCTTCTACTATTCAACGAAGTTTATAAAGTTTATTATAAACTTATGACCGAAAAAAAAGGTAACGAATCGATTCTGCTAAATTCGGTAATGGGCTACGGAAATGCACGCAAATCATATGCGGGAAGATTGATGGGTCTTAGAGATGAATATATAATGCAGAAGAAGCGCGACTTTGAAAATAAATTAATTGAACAAGTTAAAAGTGATCCCGAACTAAATGCGAAATACGGCAATCTTTGGGAATCTATTGCAATTTTAATTGAAGAGAAAAAAACTTATTCGGATAAAATTGCACTCCGGTTTATTTCGCCGAGATTCGGTCCGGATTATCTTGGGATCGCGTCTTCATTGATAAAATTGGCTGAGCAGAAAAAGCTTGATGAAGCTGAAAGAGACGCAGAATATAAAAGCGATAAAATCGACAGCACAATTACGGCAATTTTTCCCGAAAATTTTGATAAAGAAAAAAACACTTTACTCACACAAGCAATAGTTAATTATTTGATCGGAGTACTCGGAAAAGATGATCAATTCATAAATAAATATTTCCCGGGTAAAACATTACAACAGAAAGTGGAAAATGCATTATCAAAAAGTATCACAACATCAAAAGAAAAAGTAATTGCGGCTGCTAATCTTGAGGCAGAAAAAATATTAAACTCTGATGATCCATTTATTAGGCTTCTGATTAAATCCCGCGAAGAATCCGAAGAAGTTGCGCCGAAAGTAAGAGAAATTGATAATACTCTTGCTGTTTTGAACCAGCAATTGGGCGAAATTATTTTTGCTGTTTACGGCGATAAATTTCCTCCCGAAGCAACCTCAACATTAAGAATTTCAGATGGTGTTATCGAAGGCTACGAATATAACGGAACAATAGCTCCCGGCAAAACAACCTACTACGGACTATGGGATCGTTACCATTCATTTGACGGCAGCACTTATCCTTGGGGGCTTCATGAAAGATGGAAAACTCCACCGGCGGAACTTGATCTTACCATCCCGGTTTGCTTTGCTTCAACGAACGATATAGTCGGCGGTAACTCGGGAAGTTCTTTGATAAACACGAAAGGTGAAGTTGTAGGGCTGGCTCATGACGGTAATCTTGAAAGTTTGCCTGGACATATAATATTTCTCCCTGAAAACAACAGAACGGTTTCCACCGATTCATGGGGATTGATGGAGTCGTTGATTCACATATATAAAACCGATCGTCTGGTTAAAGAATTAAGAACAGGAAAGATTGATTAGCAGCTAAAATTTTATGAACTTAAAGTCGGATTAACTCCGGCTTTTCTATTTTATGAAAAAAAGTTTCACTCACATCTATACCGGCAACGGTAAAGGTAAAACCACGGCTGCAATCGGTTTGGCTGTCCGCGCCGCTGGAGCCGGCTACAAAACTCTTTTCGCTATGTTTATGAAAAGCTTTCAATACAGCGAACTCAGAATTATGGATAAACTTAAAGAAAATATTGACTATCTCAGGATAGGCGATGATAACTTTGTTTTAAAGAAAGAACCACCATCAAAATCGTTAAAACAGGAAGTAAAAAATGCATTAGATAAAGTCTATCTTAAAATGATAAATAAAGAATATGACATTATCGTTCTGGATGAAATTTGTGTTTCCATCTATTTCAAACTAATTACAGAAAATGAGGTATTGGAGTTTCTTAAAAACAAACCGGATGATGTTGAGTTGATCTTAACCGGAAGATACTGCCCGGAAACATTTTATAGCTTTGCAGATTTAGTCACCGAGATGAAGGAAGTAAAACACTATTACCAAAAAGGAATTCTCAGCAGAAGAGGAATAGATTCTTAGAACAAATTATTACTCAAGCAAATTTCACAAAGCAAATATTAAAATTTAACGATACCTTTCGATATCTAATCCTTTATGGAATCGAATAAAATATTTTGATATAGAATCTTTAAATTAGTCCTATCCCATCAAAAAGAACGACTCATTAGAATTATTCCGTTATTTTATTCAAAAAAATTTACATTTATCTAATTACGAAAAATTCGAAAGATTTTGAAACAAGATTCACTTCACTTACGTCTTTTAACATTGGGTCACAAAATCTTTTGAATCCAATAAAACTTTATAATTAGGAGGAATTTATGCGGCGAATTTTGAAATTATTGCACTTTATCGGATTAACAATTTTTCTCGGCAGTATTATTACTTTCGTAGTAATTTCGAACCTTATTGAAGGTGCAAGTTTGGAAAATATTCTTTTCGGACGAAATGTAATAAGTGCCAGAACTTTTCTTCTAACACTGCCGGCAATGTGGTTGATTGCTGTAACAGGAATTTGGATGGGATATAAAAAATACGGTATAAAAAATAGGTTTTTCCAATTAAAATTCTTTTTGATTCTACTCATTGTATTGAACGCTCACTTCTTAGTAACCCCAGCAGTAACTTTAGCAACCGAATTAGCTACACAATCTTATGAGCAAGGAAATCTTCTTTCTTCATATTATGATGCTTATATGAAAGAATCCATATTTGGAGCAATTAATGTTTTACTTACTATAACTGCTGCTGTTATTGGCGTTTGGAGAATAGGTGTGAACTCAACTCACAATTTATTACATAAATCATAGCGTTAAGTTTCTCCCCATAGAAAAAGACTATAATTGAAGTCTAATCCCATCAAAAAGAACGACTCTTCAAGAGTTGCCTACTATTTTTGTGGCTTCTTAAAAATTTTATGAGGAGAAAAATGAAAAAAATCGTAGCGCTAATTTTGCTTTTATTCATAAATAATCTTGTTGCAATGCAAGCAAAAGGTTCATTAAAGGGCACTGTTATTGATCTTGAAACAAAGCAGTCGTTAATTGGGGTTAATATAATAATTCAAAACACATCAATTGGTGAGACCACAAATCTAAATGGCGAATATTCTTTCTTAAACTTAGAAGTGGGAACTTACACTCTTGAGTTTTCCTATATCGGTTACGATAAAGTAACAAAAACCGATGTGATAATAAGACCGGGAAAATCAACTTACCTTAATATCGAAATGAAACCTCTACCGGTAGAAATGAAGGATGTAGTTGTTTCTTCAGGTTACTTTTCTGAAACGAAGATAAAACCTATCAGCGCAGTTAATTTTTCATCCGAAGAAATTAGGCGCGCACCCGGCTCGGCAGGAGATGTAAGTAGAATTATGTACGGACTTCCATCACTCGCCAAAGTTAATGACTCCCGCAATAGTTTGATTGTTCGCGGGGGCAGTCCGATTGAGAACACTTTCTTCATTGATAACATTGAGGTGCCTAATATAAATCACTATCCGGTTGAAGGCTCTTCCGATGGACCGATTGGAATTTTAAATGTGGATTTTATTGACGATGTAACATTTTATACAGGCGGATTTTCTCCTGCATACGGAGACCGGCTTTCTTCCATAATGGAAATTGATTACCGGGAAGGTAATGCAGATGCTTTTTCACCACAGCTTAACTTAAATATGGGTGGTCTCGGAGGTGCTCTTGAAGGACCCATTTCCGATTTTGGCAATTATATGTTCTCGGTTAATTTAAGTTACCTGGACTTGATTGCCGATAAAGCCGAAACCGGTGGAGCGATACCGCGTTACCAAGATGCTCAGGGCAAAGCAACTTTTAATATTGATGAAAATAATAAACTTACTTTTCTCGAAATTTTTTCGAGAGATGAAATCAATCTCGATTATGAAGATGCTCTTGAAACAGACCTCACAGTTGTTTACGGATCTACGAACGGGGTAATGAATGTTTCCGGACTTAATTGGCAGCATCTTTGGGGAAAGGGCGGTTACTCGAATACTTCTTTGTCACATACATTTTTCGATTATGACAGAGATTATTACGAAACAAAATCACAGAAGCAGATATTCTATAATCAATCGAAAGAGCAAGCTTTTACTTTGAGAAATGTGAACTATTTCAAACTAAATAAGTGCAACAATATTGAGTTTGGTTTTGAAGGAAAATATTACTTCACAAATTTCACTTACAAATACGGTGAACGCCAGGACCACTATGGAAATATTATGCCTGGATTGGTGGTAGGCAAAGATTTCAACTCTCTTAAAGCAGGTTTATTCGCAATACATCATTTGCAATTAACAGATAAATTACGACTTGATTACGGTCTTCGCGCAGATGTGTTTGAAGCTACCGATAATTTTACGATTTCGCCAAGAGTTACTCTTACTTATGATTTTACACCTACAACATCTCTAACTTTTAGTTCTGGTGTGTTTAGACAGGAAATTCCAAATCACATTCTAACACAAAATGATTCATTTGCTGAACTTAACACGCCGATGTCAACACATAATATTTTAGGGCTTAGTCATTTGTTAACTGAAACAACAAGACTAACCGTTGAAGGATACTATAAATATTATAGATATTTCCCGGTTGATCCCTCTCAACCATCAGTATTCATTTTTGATGAAGCTACGATGGAAGGAATATTTTTACAGCACAATGATCTTACGGATGATGGTGAAGCTTATGCAGCAGGTATAGAAGTTATGGTTCAGAAAAAACTCGCCGAAGATTTTTACGGAATGATAAGCGGATCATACTCCCGAACTCGTTATAAAGACTATAACGGTGATTGGCATAATAGAATTTACGATAACCGGTTTAATTTTAATCTTGAAGGCGGATATTTACCAAACGATGAATGGGAATTCAAAGTCCGTTGGGTTTATGCCGGCGGAGCCCCTTATACACCATTCGACGTTGAAGCATCAACAGAATCCAGCAGAGGTATCTGGGATTTATGTAAAATTAATTCTATGCGATTACCGGACTATCATTCCCTTAATATCAGAATTGATAAACGGTTTTATTTCACCAATTCGAATTTGATTGTATATCTGAGTGTTTGGAATGCTTACGGTCGTGATAACATTGCGCAGTATGTTTGGGATGAAGTTAAAAACAAACAAAGCGAGCAAAAGCAGTGGAGTACGCTGCCGGTTATAGGAATTGAATATGAGTTTTAATTAAATCCAAAAATAGGGACGCGTAGAATGAAAAATTCTTGCGTCTCTATTTATTTAGATTTTCCTGTTCTGTTTTTTCTTTATACTGCGAGGGAGTGCTGCCGGTTACTTTTTTAAATGCTGAATAATATGCCGACTTAGAACTGAATCCGGCTTCGTAACCTATTGCAAGCAAACTATAATTAGAATACTTAGCATCGTTCAGCATATTAATAACTTCTTTTATTCTGTAAGAGTTAATAAAATCATAAAAGTTTTTATTCAGTTTTGTGTTTATCACTTCAGAAAGATTATGCGTAGACACATTCAATTTCTCTGCAAGTTCGGATAAACTTAGCCTGCTGTTTAAATACGGTTTTTCATCTTCAAATAATTTGTCGAGTGAGTTAAGAATTTCATTTGCAACATTTTCATCCAAACCTGACTTTTTGTATCTCGTCGATTTTTTTTCTCCGTTAATTTCGGGAACTTCAAAGCTGACCTGAGGCTGCTGCAGGCTTTTATACCCTAGCGAATAAAGTAAAAATGTAAGTGTAATATAAATCAAAACATTTGCTTGAAGCTCATCACCATAAACAAAGTTAAGCAGATAAGCTAAAACAACAATTAACCAGACTACAACTGCTCCTGCTACAAAATGCCTTATCCAGGCGAGGTTTATTTTATCAATATTACTGAATGATTGTTTGATTTTTCGA
>JAGFIY010000110.1 GCA_024103215.1 Melioribacteraceae bacterium
TCGAGCAGTTCTCGCAGTATTTTTGTCTTTTGTTCGCCGCTATACTGTTTTCTTTTTTGCATTTTGTTCTCCTAAATTTTTCATTGTTGTTAATTTAGGAAATTCCTATTCCATCTGAAGCTTTACAAAAGTAAGAAGAATACCATTTAATGAAAGAATGGAAAGAATTTTATTAAGGAATTCGCAACGGCAACTTGAGAAGGGTAAAATACTAAGAGAGTTTGTTTTTGTGCAGAGTAACGGAAAGCAATACAAAAAGGATACTGTTTCAAAATAATTAAAGAAAGTTATAAAAGAAGCAGGTCTACCGGATGAACTTCACTGGCATTGTTTGCGGGCGACTGCAGCTACCCGATGGGCAAGCAACAAGGTTCTAATATTTACCGTTTCAAAGCTGCTCGGTCATTCTTCTGTAAATGTAACGCCCAGTATTATGCAGGAATTGATTTGAACGAATTGAGGGATGCGGTTAATAGAATTTAAGATGTTCGATTGATGAGGGGAAGCCCTCACCCCGCCTACACAAAAGTTGCGGCGGGCACGCCAGCCTCCGCCAAAGGCGGACAGGCTCTACAGAGGGAGAGAAAGACTGAAAGAATCTATTATGATAAAGCAAGATTAGAAAGTGAGCTTGATTATCTTTCACAAAATTTATCGGACAGCATATCTTTTAAAAGATAACCCCACCCGTCAAAAAAAATCGTGAAAAAACGATCTTTTATACAATCAAATTGCAGTTCTAATTTTGTCGTTTACAATTGACAGTACTTATAAAAAGTTACTTCTATTAGTTCAATAAAATTTCATTTAACTCTTTTAGTACAAAACAACGAGAGAATATTTATCAAATTATCTTATTGACTATTGAAATTTCATTCTGCATGTTATCAATATTGAAAATTACCTTTCTTCATCTATCTATTGTTTCCACTTCATGTGATAATTTTTCCCGTTTCTCTTGAATAAATATTTTTGAGTGAAATGATGATTATTAATTTTTTCCACTCAAATTGTTATACAAAATAATTACAAGAAATAGATCAAATTTTTCTGATCAAACACGATTTGTCAACTAAAAAAATAAATAAGCATTTTTTGAGAATTTTATATGGTGTGCCCAATTTGCGGTACCTGTATCATTGATGAATTAGACACCGGATCAAGGTGTATAAATTTTATTGTAACTTCTCTGCCCATTAAGAACTATCATCATTTTTCACTTCACAGCCGGCAAGCATTTATTGTCGATGAATTAGAAATAAACATTAATTTTTGTTGTAAAAGATTGACTATCTCAAACATCGATCAAAAACCAACCGAATACAATCACTTCACTATTGATCATAAATATGATGTTCAAACAATTGCGAGAATTCACTAAAAATTTAGAGAAAAAGATTTTTTCAAATAGACTTTATGTAGCAGCACGAGGATAATTTGGAACTGGTTGACATCAATATTATTGCAGTTGAATTTTAACATAAAAAAGTAGAAACAGGAAGACAAAATGGACAAAGAACAAATTTATTCGATGATTTCAAGAGGGAATACCTCACAATTGGAAATGCTCTTGGCGACTGGAGCATTAGATGCCAATGATACAACACCGAGCGGCGAACCGATGATTGTAATGTCAGCTTGCATGGGAGATGCAAGATTGGATATCACTAAAGCATTGGTTAACTATGGTGCTGATTTCAATATTAAAGTCAGTGATAAAACTTTATTAGACTGGATCGAGCAACCGACCTACAAAGCTAATTTAGGAACAATTGCATACTTGAAATCTCTTGGTGCAATTGAAGAACCTGAAGATGAAGAATTGGAAGAAGCAGATTATGATCAAGAATACGTAGTCTATCGAGAAACAAAACCTTCTTTGTGGGATATGCGAAAAATTACGATTGAAAATGCCCAGCATTTACTCGAAATCAGAATGAAATTTATTTATGAAGACCCCAGCAACAATAAGTATAGCAAACTTATAAAAGAATTTATTTCCGGTTATGATGACTTATGCGGAAGTGCAGTAATAGGAATTGTGTACAACTTGATTCCTGGAATATCTGATAATGAATTTACCGATTGGGCGTACAAAAATATTTTTGATAAAGAATTATATCTTTATTCCACTTGGGACTCAAACTACAGGGGCGAAACTACGCTGGATGGCTTTTTCACCAACTTTAAATTAAACAGCAGGGTTCCGATTAAACAAGATATCCAAGAAGAAAAAGAAACATCAAAGGTTCTTCAAGATAATTCACTTAATACTGAATATCTTCGAGATGGAATTGAAACTGGCGCTGTGTCTACAGATTTTAAGATCGATAAAGATAATAATCTGAATAAATCTAATCAGAATATAAATACAGATAAGAGTCCTAAACTAACAGAGATAGAAGAAATTTCGGTAGCTTCCGGAAAGGGACTTCAATTTAAAGTAAACTCAGTAAAGTCTACAAAAACATATCCATATAATTATAATTCTAAAGTAAAAATTTTTACGGCTTCTGCATTTAAAAAGTTATTTATCGCAAAAGTAACTATTGATAATCCCACACCTCAACATGTAACTTTTTCTTCAAACCAATTGAACATCGAAGATGATTCAAACCAATTGGTTTATCCCAAATTTTGTGGTGTCGGCAACTTGGTAAGTGAACCCGGAATAACTCATCTAATAAAGAATACCATTAACAGTGAGAATAATAAAAAAATCACTCAATTCGAGGGTGTGCTCAGTGAATATCTGTCATTCGTCGAATGGCATATTTGGCCAAATCAAAAATATGAAGATACTCTTATATTCGAAGTAGACGACAACAAGGAATACCGAAAACTTATACTCGAGCATTTCGAAAAGCCCGCAATTGATTCTTCTTTACAAATAACCTTTGAACCGTTATCAACCACATCCCGCTATCTATTCAAAAAAGATGATACCGATATGGAGTTAACTTCTTCATCCGGATATATATTTATCACATCAAAAGTGAAGTTCGTTAATAACTCGAACAGATGGGTAAGAATATCAACTTCAAATTTTGTACTTGTTAACGAATCGGGAGAAAAAATTGATGCAGATTTTTACGGTGCCGGTAATTCAGTTGTAAAAAGTGGGTCGATCACATCTTTTTTTACAAATCAAAATGATGATAATGGAAATCTTACTAAAAGAATATTTGGTGGATTAGCATCACAAAACTCATTTATGGAATGGTATTTAAGTCCCGGTGAGAGTTTTGATGAAACCCTTGTCTTCTTGCTTTCAAGTTCGTTGGCAAAAAATCTAAAATTGGAATTTCGTTATTTACTGCCGACAGGGGAATACTTCAAATCCTCATCTGCAAGTTTTGTGGGGCAGCAGACGAGTGCTGGATGTTTTATCGCTACCGCAGCATTTTCTGCAAATGCAATCGAGGTAAATACTTTACGCAGTTTCCGTGATAACGTTCTTCAAAAATACTTCATCGGCAGATTGTTCATTAAATGTTACTATAAAATTTCTCCTTTTATTGCAGCTTGGATAAAAAAATCGGATAATAGAAAATATTCAACCAAAGTATTACTTAAACCAATAATAAAATATGTCGAAAAAACTAATCGGTTCAATAAAATATAAGGAGAACTCCTAACATTTATATTGTATAGTAATTTTGTCTAATGCTGCGGCAAGATTACCGGAGATTAAATCAAATTTCATCCTTATCCGCTGCTGTTAGATTAAGTTGCGAGGAATTTCTTGATGAGCTTAATTAAAAAAATATTTTTACCAAACACTAAAAAATTAGACGAAAAACGGGATATAAACTCGCTTGCCGGCTTGCTTGATTATATCAATTCATACGATTCGACTGAAAATCAATGCGGTAATGAAGCGCTCTTGGCATTGATAAGATTAAACGATAAATCGGCAATTGATGCAATAACCAATTTTTTATATCAACTGACAGATAAAAATAAAAATTACGAAACGGCGAGATTTATTGGACAGAAATTGTTGCAGTCTGAATTACCGGAAAACAAGCGCAGCTTGATAGAAGGAATAATTTATCCAAGAAGCACTTATGAAACAGTTGATGTTTTAGTTATAAAATTAGATCCCAAGGTTACAAGAGATGAAGAGACACAGGCAGAACTCGATAAATATTATAAAGACAGAAACAAGCAAATTGAAAAGCAGATGGATTATAAAGAAAAATATAATATTAAATTATCCCATCAGCTTTATGTGTGTGGCAAACCCTATGATCCTTATCAGTCTGCCTGTAATGAAAGAGATCGAACGTTAGAAAAGTTGGCTAACTTAAAAAGCAAAATTGCTGTTCCCTATCTAATTGATTTCCTTCGAAATAAATTTTACAAACGGACAAACTTACTGGTTGAGGAAAAGCAATATTTGCTGGCGTTGGATGCGCTTGAAAAAATTGGTGTTCCTTCTCTTAAACCAATGGAAGAATTATACGACGAAATGAATAATTTTATATATCAATTGCGCATCAAAGGAATTTTCGGTACATATGATGAGGTTCACCTTGCAGGACTGCTTAAGAAAACTATTGACCGAATCTCTCCTCCTCAAATTCTACCTCCGGAAAAAATAATAGTCGGATATTGCAATAACTGCGGCAGGGAATTAAAAATTAAAAAAGAAAATGTAAAACCGGTTATGAACTTAACCTGCAAATGCGGATTCCATAATAAAATTGAAACTGAATAACAGTGTAAAAATTATTAAGGGAGGAAGTAATGGGATTTTTCAAATCTGTAGAGGAAAAATTACTAATTCACTGTTTTGAGAAAGATTTAAAACAAATCGAGAAAACTTTAAAGAAGAATCCGCACCTTAAAGATTTTTTTTTCCAAAATATAGAAATATTGAGGAACTGAAAAATTACTACCCTAAAAGTGAGAAGACTACAAATTTATTCGGTTATGCGGATTTGCGCAGAGAGTACTTATCCGAGCAGATAGATCAATATATATATATAATCGTGCCGGGAAATTACTTGGATATAAGATCAAAAGATTTATTTAAGTTACTAATTTCTATCGGCTGCAATCTCAATGTTAAATATGAGACTCTTCTTGGTCAAAAAGCCACTCCTTTGATAACAGCCATAGAAAATGTTGATTTAGAATTAGTAAGGTTACTATTAAACAACGGAGCAAATGTAAACTTAAATGTAGATTCTTATAAGTCACCTTTGCACGTTGCTCTAGAGTATTCAACCCACTATAATTTCGAAATAGTGAAGATATTAATTGAAGCGGGAGCTGATATTCACGCAAAATCACAATTCGGATAAACACCTCTCCACCTAGCAGTTAAGATTGGAAAACTAGAAGCAGTAAATCTTCTACTCAAAAAGGGGGCGGAAGTTAACGCAATTGACGACGAAAATTCTACTCCTCTACTTTTTACATTGGAAAGCGGAAGTATTGAAATTTCAGAAAGGCTTATTAAAGCAGGAGCCGATTATAGAGAACTACTGAAAGTCTATAATAATTATTTTAAAGCTGTTCACTATAATCCGCGGAACTATAATCAATTTTATCTTGATTATCTAATTAATAGAATAAAACATTTAGAAAAAGTATCTCCACTAATTTTATCATTTGAATGGCAACTTATAGATATTTTATTTCTCTTTTTAAGCAAAAGAGAACTATTAGAACAAATCAATAGTGATGGTAATACATTATTGACCTTAGCGCAGAAAAGTACAAATAAAACCACAAGGTTTGCATTCGCACTTTATTTCTATTGGAGATATAGATCAAAAGAATGGTGGGAAAAACAAAGCTCCGATAACTTCTTATGTGATTATTGTAATACCTCAGTTTATAAGATGGACACGACTTTTCTTTATCGCAATAAATTAGCTTGTGAAGAATGCTGCAGTCAGAGATTAATAATACCGCATAAAGTAAAAATGATATCGATTTCTGGGGGAAAGATGAAATACCAAATGCCATCGATTTCATTAAGAGTATCAAAAAACTTGAGTATTGACTCTAGGGAAAAACGATTAGACTCAAGTAGTTATCTAAAACTATTAACTAAACTTAATACTCATTAATCATTTCTCAGAGATTAGCAGAAAAACTCAACCACCATTGAGCAATCCGAAGTTCGGGATCAAATTCCGGTTCGAACATTATTCTGTTTCTTAATGACTCCGAAAAATTTATCTCAAATCCAAGCACCACTTTCGTATCGTCATCGGTTATTTTTCTAACCGGCTGACGAAACTTCTCTATTTGCCCTCTTTTCTCTTCTATAATACCGTTTTCATTTTTGTATCTGTAATCAACAAACTTTGTTACGTCTTCCGAAATTTTCCAAGTATTCAGAACTTTGTTTATACCAATCAACATTCCTAAATATTCATCAAAGACAACCCGGAAGAAGACGGGTACTTGCATTGTCCAGAAACTTACCTCGGAATTCCACGTGAGATCTCCCTTCTCATATGTCTCAAAATAATTTTCACTGTCAGCATTTTCATAATTCCGTTCTCTGTAATACGAGTTCATTTTCAGTTCTATTGGTTCTTTAGAGTTTATTTTGTCATTTTTATTTTTATAGAAAATACCTGTAATAAGAGAAGCAGATGGGGAGAAATCCCATTTGAACGTGACTGAAACTTCATGTTTTATAGTTTCTTTTGTGCCGGTAGAGTTTTTTTCTTCCGATAGAAAACTCCTTCCGAAATATTCATATTCATTATCTGGAAACGAATCATACCATCTGTAAGAATAAAAACTAGTATCCATTATTGAAGAACTGCTGCTTAAATCAATATTGCTTTTTGTGAATATATAATATGCAGTCACCCCTTTTACATCGTCAATTTTATGATCAAAATTTAATCCGGTGTAAAATGATTTTCCATCCCTTGTCCAGTTCTGGTCGATCAGAGAATATCCGATATTGGTATCACGCTCCGAACTGTTATAATAGTAACTGTAATCATATATTCGCTCATTATAATTTATTTGTGATATATCACCGAATAAGTAACCGGCCTTAAGTCCAATACTCGAAGACATGGAAAGGGAATAATTAATCCCTCCATTAAAATCAAAATGAGAATAATCCGAGATTTTTTCTCTTACATTGTTTGAGATATAACCCGGAACCTCTTGAAAATAACCGTAATCGTCAGAGTTGATCTGATTATTTGTTTTTTCATAATTTACAATGTTTGCTCCCACACCTAAACTGAACTTATCCGATAATCTATAACCGCTATGTAGTGAAAACATATGTGCTTCAGTAAAAATATCTTCGCTTCCGTAATAGCCGTAATATTCGGGGAAAACTGGAATTGACGTTTGACCCGCTCCTGGGGCTGGAACAGATTCATTCATATACATAACCGGATAGTCAGAACCATAATTGCTTCCGTCTCTTCTAATAATTTGATATGTCGCCGCAGCATAAAAGTTTTTGTTTAAAAAATCTGATGGATTAAAAATGAAACCGGCTGAAAGAAGTGGTTGAGGCTCGTATCTATTAATTGAATGGTTGTAAACCGGCGTTGGTAAATAACTTGAACCAAACATCAAAGGAACGGGAGGGTAATAATTATATTCCTCGCTAGGAGTTCTATCTCCTCTCAAATCAAAGTAGAAGCTAAATGTTTTATCACCTAAGTCGGGAATTAAAGCAGGATTAATTACCATTCTCAAATAAGGATCATTAATCTTTCCAAGTGCAATATCTTTAAATGAAGAAAGACCAAAAGGATTTAAATAATAGCCGGTAAAGTAAACCTCGGAATCTTCAAAATTACTCTCGTTAACTAACTGAGCGATGTTATTCTGCTGGCTAATAAAAAGAAATAGAAAAATTGAAAGAAGAGTCCGGCGTTTCATAGCATTCCTCCGTTCTAAGTTGATACGACTTCCAAATAACAAAATATATTTATTAAAAAATCTTTGCCGGTTTTAGAAGAAAACGAAAGCTATGTTTTTGTGTTAATAGAACTTAGCTTTAAAACT
>JAGFIY010000130.1 GCA_024103215.1 Melioribacteraceae bacterium
AACTATTTACTTTTGTCGTCAGCTTTGCACGTACAACTCCCATCGGGAATGCGTGGATGTTTAGACTTACTTCATAATCTAGCGTTGATGGAGCTGTGGCATCGTTTGCTATATTTATCGCATCCGAAAATGTTTCTCCCTCGTCTGCTGTGTGTGTTATCTGCTGTGGGGCTACGCTCATTGACGGTGCCGAAAGTGTTGTCCCTTCTACTACGTTGGACATTGCGGAAACGTTATCCCATATATCTCTTGATTTAATGGCATAATACTTTGTATCGTCAAACGGAAGACCGTCCATCAAAAGCACTTCTGTTTCACCAGCATCTGCGGGTGTTCCGAATGGAATTTGATCAGCATTATCAAAATCCGTGTCATTTGATATCGGCGAATCTGAGCTTCTGATGTCATATGCGATAACCCCTTTATTTGATGTATCGAGAGGTGCCGTCCAAACAAGTTTATACGAATTTGATGCTGCTTCTTCTACTCTAAGATCATTAATAACAGTAGGCGGAACTTCATCCGGAGTTCCTAAGGCAAGAAATGCTTCATATAGATCTATTAAGCCGGTGCCGTAGTTATTATCCTCTCCCGCAGTTCCCAAATCTTTTGCGGTATTATAAAGAGCCATTTTAATTTCATGACCGGTGAGAGTCGGGGCATATTCTTTTAATAAGGCAATTGCGCCGGCAACGTGAGGGGCAGCCATCGAGGTTCCGCTCATAAATCCATAACCGGTACCTCTAACTGATGATCTAACCGAAACACCGGGGGCTGAAGCTTCCGGCTTAATTAATAGACTTCCTTCACCGCCGCAAGTGGAAGGTCCGCGGCTGGAGAAACTTGCAATTGGATTATTATTACCGCCAGCATAAGATGCTCCGTCAATAGCTCCGGTTGCCCAAATATTTACTTCGTCTGTATTTAAATTTTTTGGTGCTGTGATAGTTTGACTTCCCGGTCCGCTGTTTCCTGCCGAAAATACAACGGCAATTCCTGCTGCTTCAACTGCATTTAATGTCGCATAATAAACATTATCGGGTCCGCACAAATCAGCTTGTGAATTAGGATCCCACCAACTATTAGTTATGGCGTCCGGCATATCGTCTATTGTCTCCGGGTCACCGTCTGGATTAATCGCCCACTGAAAAGCTGCAATAGAATTTGAAGTATGCGGTGAAGAACAGATTGTTTTTGCTGCAATCCATTCAGCATTAATTGCAACACCGACTGTATCGCCTGTTGCATCGTTACGACCAGTCATTGTTCCCATTGTGTGAGTTCCGTGATCATCGCAATCTGTTGGCGTTGGTGAACCTGTGTTTGGATCAAACCAAGCTTGATCCGCGGGGACATGATTTCCTCTCCATTTATAACTTAGTGCTGGATGGTTTACATCCACGCCCGTATCGATACCCATAACGATTCTGCCTTGGCCAGTAATTCCCATCTCCCAAAGTAAATGTGCGTTGATTACTTTAATACCAGTTTCTACACTCTCAATGTTTTTTGTTCGGTTATCTGCTTCTCGGTAAACAGGTCTATCCCATTCGAGAAGTGCATCTTGATCTATGTACATAACATCGGACCTTGAGGCGGCTTCATAAACTACTTCAGGTTTTACTTCCGCAGCTATCATATTGGTTATCCAGAAAGGCGTAAAAGTAAACACTTTATCTTCCAACTCTTTTGCAGAAAGATATTGTCTAAAATCCTTCTGTGTTCTTTCGGCAAGTTCTTGTAAAGTTGTTATTACAGTATATGTCCTCTCTTCAATTGAAGCTCTCCTCGCATAAAATTCTTTATCCATTGAAGTTATATCAACTTGATCTTGAAGAAAAAATATCACTTTCACGTAATCGTTTTCTGTGACATTATCAAGTTCATTTATTAATCTTTGAGTTAGCTTTTCTTGCTGTGCATTAAGCGAAAAAGAAAGAAAAATTATTCCCAGAAAAAGTAAACGAAGGGTTCTCATTAAATCTCCTGTTATTTGTTGCTAAAAAAAATATTTGTTTTGCCCGGAAGTGAATATTAATAATAAAGTTAAATAAATAATTACAATTTTGCAGTAAAAGTTGACAGGTTAAGAACAATCAATCCTTCCAGATAAAATCGAACAATAAATAAGATGCGGTCAGCATAATAATATCATAAGAAAACAAAACGGCAAGTTCCACCAGAGAATCTGAGATTGTTTCCCCGTCAATTGCAAATTTTGTAAGTTCGAGAAGCGTAAGAATAAGCGGTAAAAGAATAGGGAACGACAAAACCGGATAAAGTGTTCCCTTTGCACTCGCCTTAGAAATTATCGCTGCAATTATTGTTGAAGAAACTGCAATTCCAATGTTGCCCAACAAAAATGCGAATAGAAAGAGAGACCAATCTTTAATCGCGAATGATTCAAACAAAATTATAAAAAGAAGCGTAATTGCGATGTTCATTAAAAACACTAATACGAGATTAAAAATAAGTTTACCGTTAAAAACCGTCGATGGTGAAGCGATAAACTGAAGAGTCATCGTGGTGCCGCGTTCTTCTTCCGAAACGAAAGCCCGGGATAAACCTGACATCGCGGAAAAGAAAATTACAACCCAGAGCAGTCCGCCGGTTAGATATTCGCTTATTTTTTCCTGACCGATCGAAAAAAGAATTACGGAAATGGTAACCAGAATGAACATTGCCAAAGCATTAATCGCATAGCGCGTTCTTAATTCCGACTGCCAATCCTTCTTAAATAATGAATAAGCTTTCATCATTTATAATTCTCAATTTGAATTATCTCTCCGCACAGTTCGAGATCTGATGATTCGTTGCTTGCAATAATAATACATTTACTTTTTGATTCGTCTCGGATAATTTCATAAACTTTATCTTTACCTGCTTTATCAAGGTTTGATGTCGGTTCATCCAATAATAGTAAATAAGGATTGTGAAGCAGAGCAAACAAATATTTCATTCTCTGTTTCATTCCCGAACTGTAAGTTTTCAACAAATCATTTTTTCTATCGAATAAATTGAAATCCCCGAAAAGTTTATCGGCCTGGGTTTCATTATAAACCGCACCCCTAATTTTTGCAAAATGTACGAGATTTTCTTCGGCAGTAAATTCATCATACAAAACAAGATAGGGAGACACAAAGCCGATAATATCATGAAGTTTTTCGGAAGGAATTATTTTATTGTCGAGCATATGATTTACTTTTCCTTTTGTCGGCGATATTATCCCGGAAATGATTTTAGAAAGTGTCGATTTTCCCGAACCGTTTTGCCCTGCCAGTCCGTAGATTTTTCCGGGATAGAACTCGAAATCTATCTCATTGAAGATAAGTCTTCTTCCAAAAATTTTTGTTACTTTATCTAGTTTTAAAGAATAGTTATTCATTTAATATTAAAATTTTTCCCTTTTTTATCTCATCGCCGGATTTTGTCGCGTAAAGATAAATTCCCGTTGGAAGTTGGTTCCCATTATTATCCTTTCCGTCCCAATAAACAACAACTTTTTCCAAAGTATTAATTTTAAGTTTGCCTGAATAAACCAAATCCATTGCGGTCGTATAAATATTCAGTTCTGCTTGATCTGATAAACTTTTAGCAGCCGGAATTTTTAATATTGAATGTTCCTTATAACTAAACGGCTGAGGGAAAGCATAATCGATTTCACCTCTGTCAAGTTGGACTGTTCCGGCTACTTCATTGTTAAAAATATCAGCTTCGCCAATATACTGAGCTCCTTCACCCGAGATTACCGAATAATACTTATTCTCAATTATTTTCTTTGATCCTTCAACATACTCCGAAGTAAGAAGATAATTAAATGTGTTTTCCGAATTCGGATTATCAACTGCATCGGCAATATCACCATCTGTTAAGATCACAACGAGCGTATCCGGGAATCCTTCAGAGTCATCAAGAAATCTTAAGTAGGTGTTTGAAACCGGATAGGAATTTATTACGTATGATTGTTCCGGTGGATTAAAATCTGTGTTCATCATAGGGACAATAACCGGGTAAGATGCTGCATCCTTATAATATTCCCCCTCTTTTTTTCGATAATTAGTGAAGTAATTCCAGATGCCAAAATTGTTAAACTCTTGTTTAAACGAATAACCTGCTTCTTCAAGAGCAGATACAACTGCTCGCACAGCTTGATTCTGCGGCATCAGTTCCCAGCTTCTTTTAATAATATTTTTTCCGACGTTATTTCCGTCCTCCTTAAACCGCTGATCAAGAAACAAATTCCACACAGCAAGGTCATACCCATTACCTTGCGATTTTGAAAAAGATACATCTGTGTTTCGAAAATAACCGGGCATATAAGCTACATAGTCATCGATTGTATCATAAACAAAATCTTCCATCGATGTTGAGGTAATCTCGTAGTAAAATCTATCCGAACTTCTGTTGATATACCCAGAAACTTGAATCGCATGATGAAACTCGTGAGCAGCGGTAACTTTAACTCCGTCGATCCCGCTTGAATAAAAATTGTTCGGGTCAAAATCATTATCGATCCTAATGTAAGAAGTGTATCTATCGTTGCCAATATGAGTTTCAGGGGTTGTTATACCGTAAACTGGACCAAGATTTTTTATATAAACATCGTACAAATTATCCCCTCCTTCGCCGTTATCAGAACTCGGCGGTGGATACCCGAGAATATTTACTTCGTAAGTATAAGCCGAATCGAAGGCTGCTGCTGCTTCGTTTACATCATATGCAACCGCGTCTGGACCTGTTTCTGTATAATGTATACGAAAAAATCCTTTTGGTGAAACAACTGAAAGAGGTAGTTCAGGGCGTTCAAGAATTTTTGCTATGGTGTTTTGCTGTTCCTTTGTAAATCTGTCGAAGTTCAATTTTACATCGGCAACAACTGAAAAACCGCATTTAACCGGCGGTTGAGATTGAATTTCCATCAACGGCTTTTCTGAAAGAGAATGCAATTCAATAAGTGAAGTGTAAAGTGAATCCAAATTTTGTCCGGCAATTTGATCTGCAAACAAAACAAGAATTAAACAGCGTAAAAGAGTTTTCATTTAATTACCGAAAAATTTATTAAACCGGTTTTATCTGTTGAATAAACAAAATAGTTGTTCCCGAATAAACGCGTGACAAAATAACCATTGATGTTGTGTGATTCAATTGAAGGCGAAGGTAAAAATTCACGGATTTCTCCGCGGTTGTCAATCAAATAGAACGCATTATTTATTAAAAGAAGCTTTCTGAATCTATCAATCTCAGAAATTTCGAGACGATCGATCCGCTCTATTTCTTTTGGAAGATCTTTTGAAATTCCTTTTAATACCGGGAGGCTTGCTTCCATTAAGCTTAATGAATTTCCTTTAATCGAAAGAAGATATACTTTTTCTGAGTTTGCGGATTTAATTATCGATTGATACACACCAGTTTGAGGCAGCGTCCAAATAACCGTATCCTTTACCGGGATTGCTTGAAACTGATATTTTACGTTCAAATACTTTTTGTGAAATCTAATTACACTTCCCATAGTATCGCTGTAGAAAACGAACGGTTTGCGGTCGTAAGTAATTTTTGCATTCATATAATAATCGGAAATGATATCAAAATCTGCTGCAATGTATCTAAAATCTTTATAAACAAACCTTTCAACTCCGAGACTACCGTTCTTATCAACCAGGGCAAAAATTGTTTGTGTGGAATCTACTTCTCGTATCCCATGTGTTAAATCGATTATCGGGTTATCAGAATATCTTTTCTCGAGATTAATTTTATAATTAGTTTGATTTATTTTAAGAATTTCAAGCAAACGTTTTCCTGGCGTAAAGAAGTAAATAGTTTTTACACTATCGCGAGTAGTATTAATTATCTTTTTTTTGTGAGGGAAACTAAGTTCAAATGATTTTAAACTTCCAAATTGATATAACCTGCTGTAATAAAGATTTGCTTTGCTGGTTTCGGAATCGATACTTACTAAATCTTTGAATTGTTTGTTCTTTGATTCGAAAAGTAGAATTTTATCAGCATTGTTTCCAATAAAAAAATTGAAATCCGAGTCTTCTTTTTTAAGATTATCAATAAAAATTATCTCACCGTTAGAGCTGACAGCAGCTGTTTTGCTTTTTATTATTTTTAAGTCTGTAATGCTGCGGTTTATAATTATTGGTGCTGCGACTGAGAACTCATTTTCATTTTTAGCTGTTGCCATATAAAGATTTTGATTTTCTTTGCATGTAAAAATCAAATCACGAAAATTGTCGTTATTGAAATCCTTAAACAAAATTTTATCCGGAACTACATCGAGATTAATTTTGAAACTGTTCTTAAAAGAATAAACAGAATCGCCGAGAAGTACATTTACCGAACTTCCGGAAATAACCGCAAGGTCATCGTACTCATCATTATTAAAATTGATTTTAACTAATCGTGTTATAGTATTTTGAAATTCAATCTTTCTTTTTTCGGAAAATTGAAAAAACTGATCATTATAAAAAAACACCAAGGAATTATTTAGTTCATCGACAGCGGCAAAATCATCAAAACCATCAAAATCGAAATCTATTACTTCCAGTCCGGAATAAATTCCGCTATGAACAATTTTTTGTTCTTTAATCTGCAAGTTTTTTTCTTCGATAAGTGAAATCCCGGAAAACGAATCCCCGTAAATAAGCGCTTCGGCTCGGTCTGGAGAAGAAAAATTTCCGGTTCGAATTGATGATGGATAAGAATCAAATTTGTACATATTAAGAAGCTGAAGCGTACCGTAAGGAGTGAATGAAACTAATCCTGCCAAACGTTCTTTTCTTGAAACAAAAACCTGAAGATCATTTTCGTTTTTTCTCGGCTTTAGATACGATATGTTGGTCACTGGGAAATAAAAAAACTTTACAGCAGGATCTTTAAAACCGTTCGCTTCCGATTCAATTAAAAGCAAATTGTTTGTTGAATTTGAAAATAAAACAAGATCGTAAGCACCATCTAGGTTATAATCGGTAAGATAAACAGAAGAGTAGCCGGAAACAGTGGGTAAAATATCCGCTTTTCCGAAACCATTGATTTTTAACTGTGCTGAAATTTCCGTTGAAAAAAATAGCAGGCAGATAAATAGACTACTTATTGCGGCGAGATTTAAGTCTATTCTTTCTTCTAATTCCGGCTTCCTCGTATCTTCTCTTTTCTTCATCGGTTTCTGGAATAATTTCATTTGTCTTAACGGGTTTGCCAAATTCATCAACGCTAACAAATGTTAAATATGCAGTATTGGCATGAACTCGTGTTCCTTCCAAGTGCGATTCACGGTAAACTTTAACTCCAACTTCCATCGAAGTATTAAAAACTTTGTTTACCGATGCAACTAAATTTACCACATTTCCCAATCTTATGGGTTGAATAAAATCAATTTTATCAACCGAAGCTGTAACACATACCCTGTTAGAATGTTTTGAAGCAGCCATTGCCGCACAAATATCGATCCAATGCATCAACTTACCCCCGAGAAGATTGCCGAGTTGATTTGTATCGTTGGGAAGAACAAGTTCGGTCATTGTGACCATAGATTCTTTAACTGTTTTTTTTAACATTATTTTTCGGCCAATACAATTTCATCGTAAAGTGATTGAATTTCCGTCGTATTTTTATCGTCGGGATATCTCGATAGATATGACCGCATATCGCGTAAGGCTTCTTCTTCTCTATCGTTGGAAAGAAGAAGTTTAATTCTGTTATAATAAGCCATCGGGGCAAATTCCGTATCGTGATAGGTTTCAATAACCTTGTTGTAGTAATCGATTGCCGCGTTATCATATTCCATTTTTTCGTAAATAACTGCAGCACTGTACTGCTTCTCAGCAAGTTTTTTGTTCAATTCGTTAATTTTCAGTTCCACATCGTCAACTCGTTCGTCGGTAGGGAAAAAATCTATAAAAGCTTGAAATTCTTCAATTGCCTTTTTGGTGTATACCTGGTCAAGCTGATAAGGTGGCGAAAGCTGATAATACGATTCCGCAAGCATAAATTGTGCATCAACAACAAACGGACTTGCAGGAATATCACGAATCAACTTGCTGAACTCGTATGCTGAAAGTAGATACTGTCCGCGTTGGAAATATGTCATCCCGAGATAATACTGTGCGTCATCGTTTACCGGGTTTGCAGGATACTGAAGAAGAATTGCCTGAAACTCAGCAAGTGCATCTTCATAATCTTCATCGTCGTAGAGGGACATTGCATAAGCAAAATGTTCATCAGCCGACAATGTTGTTGTATCGATACTGCTTCCGCATGCAGCGGCTAATGCTGCAAATAAAATAATTGTAATAAATTGGAGTTTATTCATAAATCAACTGTAAATATTGGTGACAAAAATAATTAAATAGGGAACGGTATCAAATACCTAATTTTATCTACTTGCTTCTTACGGTGAAGAATAACAACAGCGTGACAACAAAAGTTCCAATGGCAATAACCGGCTCCAGCAATCCCGAAAAGAACGGTTCTGCGGGAAATTCGGATTGAGTGAAATGAAGTGAGGGATTTTCCAACTTCGATTTGTCGTCAAGAGACGTCGTGTCTGTTATAGAAACATAAAAACTATCGGCTTTTGCAATTTTTGAATTCTCGGTAATAATGTAATTACCGCTTAATTCTGCTGTCCGCACAAGCATAAATTTGCCCAATAATCCGTCGCGGAAAATTTCGTCATAACGAATTGATGCGTTTTGAATTGAATATTCAAAATGCTTCCCGGATTTATTAACCGATGTATTAAGAAGACCGGATTTGAAAAAATAGATCTGTGCTTCCGAGTTCAAAGAAGAATAACTTTGCACAGAATTGAATGAAAGCGAATCGTACTTATTTCCGGATTCTGCAATTATATTTTCGATAGATTTTGAAACGAGTCCCTTAAACAGGGAATAATTATCACTTTCCTGGGCAATTATTGTAAGCTGAAAAAGTAACAGAAAAAGAAACGCCAATATTTTTTTTACCTGAATAATCTTACTCTCTAATTATCTGTAGATAAAATTTAGTTGTAATCCACCCTAAATTGCAATTCATTAATAAACAAACTACTGAATTTGTTGTTTAATTTACCCTTCGCGAAGATCTTTATACAAATATCCAACAAACCCGCATAACATTCCACCGGCACCGAAAATTGCAAAAATAATATCGATCGAAACAAAATCTGCGAGTATACCGGTAAAACCCGTTGTTAATGCCGTCATTCCCACAACTGCTATATTAACCAAGCTGAAAACTCTGCCAAGTCTATTATCATCCGTCCATTCTTGAATTAAGGATGTTCTCGCTACCACGATGAACGGAATTCCAATTGCATGAAAAGCAATTGAAAGCATTAAGAGCGGAAGAGAATTAATAAAGAGAAGTACAGCAAAAGTTATTCCGTCGAATATTAATCCGATTAATAAAATTTTACCTTTACCGATAAATCTGTTAACATAATTGATGAGTATGCTGCCCAGAATCATTCCGATTCCATAACAAGCCTCAACAAGAGCATAACTTGCGGCTCCTTCATTTAGTATATCCTTTACAAATATCGGCAATCCAACAATGGCAGGACCCATAATAAAAAAATTATTTACTGCTGTTATCCCGAGAAGAATCTTCAGCTTTTTCTCTTGACGAACGTAATATATAATGTCTTTAAGATGTTTTCTTAAATTGATCTGTTCTTTTTCTATCTTTTCGTTCGGTCTATATTTTATGAAGAGAACTGCAGCAAATGATAAAATGAATGTAAGTGAATCAATCGTGAAGAGATGAACGACTCCAACAGCTGTAATTGCTGCCGCACCGATTATTGGACCAAGCAGAATTGCAATGTAATTTGAAACTTGTATTACAGAATTTGCCCGAAGTAAATTAGTTTTTCCAACCAATACTGGAAGAATAGAATCGCGAGCAGGATTAAATGCCGAGGCAAACAGTGAAAGAAGAAAAGAACATCCCATTATAACTGCCAGATTAATCACGTCAAGAAAAAATGTAATTGGAATCGCAAGAACAATTATTGCTCGCAAGATATCGGCGGTGAGCATTATTCGCTTTCTATTGAAAGTATCGACTATAATTCCTGCAAAAAGCCCAAGTACCAGATTAGGAATATGTGAAACAAAAGCAACGGTTCCCATTGCTGTTTTTGAACCGGTCAAATCCAGTACAAGCCACATCATTCCTATGATGAACATCGAATCTCCCATTTGAGAGATCATCTGTCCGCCGAATAGAAGTGTAAGATTACGGTTTATAAAGATTTTCGAAAACGCATTCCGCATTTTTTAAGCCCGAAACAATAATTGCAAAATTACGGAATTGAAGTGAACTTATCTTAATTGAGGATGGAAATAATAAAAAAAGTCCCGCAGTTTCAAAATGAGGATTGTCGTTTACTTCCCCAAAAAACTTTTCCCATCTCGAAACTGCATAGGACTAATTATTATAGTTAACAATAAATCAACTATTCGAAGGAGTCAATTATTCACCGAGCCACGCAGAAAGCATCCAGATATTTTTCTCGTGATATGAAATTAAGTCACTCATCATCGATGCAGTTCCTTCTTCATCAATATCGCCCGCTTTCTTGAATATCTCTCTTGCTGAATCAAGAATTGACTGCATGTTGTTCAATACTACTTTTACCGATTCTTCACCTTCGGTCACATTCTTAACGGCTTTCAATTTTGCGTTGTTTGTGTAATCCTCAAAAGAATGATAAGGAACGCTTCCAAGCATCAAGATTCTTTCGGCAATTTCGTCTATTGTTTCTACGGCTTCATTATAAAATCCTTCGAACTTGCTGTGAAGCGTAAAAAATTGTTTACCTTTTATATTCCAATGAAGTCCTCGAAGATTTTGATAATATATTTGATAATCTGCAAGCAACCTGTTTAACGAATCTGAAAGTACCTCTGCATTTTGGTTTGTTAATCCTATTTTATTCTTATTCATCACTTATCTCCTTATTTATATTGACTTTTCTTATGCAACTGTGTTCAGTTCAAAGGTATGGATTTGACAACTATAAATCAAATTTATTAAATTTATTCACGCATAAATAAAACTTATTACAAAAAATGAACCTGCAGCAGCTCGAATATTTACTAGAATTAAACAAGCAGAGAAATTACAAATCAGCGGCAGAAAAATTATTTATAACTCAGCCCGCATTAACAATTCAAATCAAAAATTTAGAAGAAGAGCTTGGAGTAACAATATTTGACCGAAGTAAAAAACCGATAATCCCCACTGAAATCGGTGAGGTATTGATTGAACAGAGCAGAATAATCATAAAGGAAATAAACAGATTAAAGGATATAGTATCTCAATCTCAAAAAAAATTAAGTGGAAACTTAAGAATCGGGATTATACCAACGGTTGCACCATATTTAGTCCCGTTTTTTATTAATAAGTTCATAAAAGAATATCCTGAAATTCAACTTGAAATAAAGGAAATAGTTACAGAAGATATAATTTCGGCACTTAAGGAAAATGTACTTGATGCCGGAATAATCGTTACTCCTTTCGATGTTCAGGGAATGAAAACTTTTCCGCTGTTCTACGAAGATCTTTTTGCATACACATCACAAAATCATACACTTTATAAAAAGAAGAAAATTTCTTCTTATGAAATATCACTTGACGATGTCTGGCTTTTGAAAGAAGGGAATTGTTTCCGCAACCAGGTTATAAACATCTGTTCAGCTAAAAAGCGAAAGAATTCTTCCAAGTATTTCTATTATGAAAGTCACTCAATCGATGCTTTGATGAAAATTGTTGATACTCGAGAAGGGATGACGATTATCCCAGAACTTGCACTTGGAAATCTTTCCAAAGAGAAAAATTCTATGGTAAAACAATTCGATGACTTCTACCCTCAAAGAGAAGTGAGCTTAATTGTTCAACGGAATCACCTGAAAAAAAATATGATTGATGCTTTCAAAGAACTTATTAAACATTCAATCCCCAGAAAAATGCTTAAACAAAAAGGCGAATTAGTAAGCACAAAAGCCTAATAACGCACGAGAAACACTTAAAACAGTAGTGTCGAAATATCCATCAATGCGATGAAATTCACAACACGGCTAATTTGTTTATTTATAACAACTTAGGGATGGTCATAAAAATGTTGTCGAAATTCACCTCATCATAACACAATTATCACACAGTTAGTCTTCCTGTTAACTTCTTCTAAAACAACAAGTTAGAAAGTTTTGAAAATTTGGCACTTCTCTTGAGTCATTTTTTGCAAACAACACAAAGGAGAATAAAATGGTTGTTGCACTTTTAATTTTATCGCTAATCGTTTTCCTCACAATTGATTTTTTTCTACGAAAAGAGGAAAAACGTCAGGAAAAGCTTGTCGTAAAACGTTCGGGACCGCTTTTCCTAGACCCCGATAAAGCGCTTGTTTCAATCGGGAAGGATGATCTGAAATATTATCATCCAACGCACAGCTGGGTATTGGTTGAAGATGAATATGCATATGTCGGATTTGACAATTTTATTTCAAAGATTTTTTCTCCGAAGGTTTCAATTAAAGTAAACTCCGCTGTAGGCCACAACATTGAGCAGGGAGATCCGCTTTGGGACATAGGGCAGGAAGGAAGAACAATCTCGCAAGTATCCCCAATTTCCGGAAAGGTTATATCGGTTAATCAAGGAGTAAAATCTGAATCGGTTTCCGCTAAAAAAGCTTCTGATTCTTGGGTTATCAAACTTAAACCGCGAAACCTAAAAAGAGAATTAAAAAATCTTATGAAGTATCAGCAATCGCAGTTTGTCAACCAAAAACTTTTCGATGATCTTCTTGGCTATGCAAGCGGAAGTTATCTTAACGACGGAGGCGAACTCGTTGATAATTTCATTACCAAAATAAGTGAAGAAGATTGGGAAGTTATTAAAGAAAAATATTTTTGAAAAACTGATTAATGATAATACAAATTTGGGAGAATAATAATGGATAGACGAAGTTTTGTTAAAACAGTTTCCTTGATCGGGCTCTCGACTATACCGCTTACGGCTAAATCGAAACCCGGAACAAGTAAACCCAGCGACAAAAAAGAGTTTAAGGCTATTCTTGTCGATATCACTCGATGCGAAGGCTGCCAAAGTTGCGAATATGCATGTCTTGAAGCAAACGGAAATCCTGACTTCGAGCCGGACGATTTTGAAGTCAATGTAGAAAGAAAAACATCTGTAGATCAACTTACAGTAATCAATGCTTACGATACCTCAAAAGGTGAATTCTACGTTAAGAAACAATGTATGCACTGCAATCAACCGGCTTGTGTAGCAGCTTGTTTAACCAACGCTATGGAAAAAACAAAGGAAGGGCCTGTAATTTGGCACGCAGACAAATGCATGGGCTGCAGATTTTGTATGGTTTCCTGTCCTTTCCACATTCCAAAGTTCGAATACGAGAGCAACAATCCGAGGATTAGAAAATGTACTATGTGTGCGGATAGGTTGAAGGAAGGCGAACTTCCTGCATGTGTTGAAAACTGTCCTAACGAAGCTTTGGTATTTGGCACAAGACGCGAACTTCTTGAAGAAGCTAAGAGAAGAATTTATCAAAATCCCGACGATTACCACCACGAAATTTACGGCGAGGATGTTGTCGGAGGAACATCGTATCTCTACATTTCTCCGGTTCCGTTTGAAGAGCTTGGATTCAACACCGAGTTAGAAACAGAGGCTCTTCCAAAAACAACTACGGGATTTTTACACGGTGTTCCTGTAATCGAAACATTACTTCCTCCGTTCCTTTTAGGAATTGCTGCAGCGGCTAAGTGGAAAAGCAAAAAAACTGAAGAGGTAGAAGATGAAGAATAATATGAAAAAAGATCTTAAACGCGACGCAAAGAATTTCTTGAAATTCTTTCTAAGTGAATTAAAACCAAAAGGAAAACTTCTTACTCCTTTTAACTTTATTGCTGCTACAATTATTTTCTTGGGGGCGGTAATTGCTTTCTTCAGGTTCAAAGACGGACTTGGTTCGGTAACAAATTTATCCCAAGAATATCCATGGGGACTTTGGATCGGATTTGACGTAATAACCGGTGTTGCATTTGCCGGCGGGGCTTATGTCATCACTTTTATGGTCTATATACTACGCATGAAAAAGTATGATTCAATAGTTCGAATCACTGTGTTGAACGGATTACTTTCATATATGTTTTACGCCGGTGCGTTACTTCTTGACTTAGGTAAACCCTGGAACGTAATAAACCCGATAATTGGTAACTCATTTGGTATGAATTCGGTTATGTTTTTGGTTGCCTGGCACTTTGCATTGTATATGATTGCTGAGTTTTTGGAATTCTCCCCCGCAATTGCCGAATGGTTTGGTTCCAAAAAACTTAAAAAATGGCTGCACGGAATTACTTTTGCAACGGTGATTATCGGTATAACTCTTTCAACTCTTCACCAGGCCGGTCTTGGAGCTTTATTTCTTATGACAAAGAGTAAACTTCATCCTCTATGGTATACTGAATTTATTCCAATATTATTCTTTGTATCAAGTATTTTTGCCGGACTTTCGATGGTAATTGTTGAAGGAAGTATAAGCAAACGCGTTTTCAGCAATTTAATGAGTCCCGAACATCATCATACACATAATGACATTGTTTTTGGTCTCGGCAAAATCTGCGCAATTGTAATGTATGTATATTTCTTCTTGAAAATTGTTGTTCTGTTCCACAGTCACAGCATGCATTATCTCGATACACCGCTTGGCTTATGGTATATCTCAGAAATGCTTTTCTTCACACTGCTGCCGTTGGCAATGTTCACATATAGCGTAAGGCACAGAAAGGGGAACATGATTCGTGCAGCGGCAATACTTACATTGATAGGTATCGTTATCAACAGATTAAATGTTACGATAATAGCATTTAACTGGAACTTACCTGAAAGATATTATCCGAGCTGGCAGGAGATTGAACTGACGCTTGCAGTCATATTCCTAGAAATTGTAGTGCTGCGCTGGATTGTAGTAAGAATGCCAGTTTTCAATGAAAAGAAAGAAAGCAGAGAAGATAAAATATCAATAACATCGGCATCATAGGAGATTAGATAAATGGAAAAATTTGAATATGTAGATCTGTTTGCATCAAAAGGAGCAACCTATTTAACGGTTATTTTCTTCCTCATAAGTTTTGTACTCTTCTTACGTTATATCAACGGAAAACCGTTACTTAAAACAGCCCCAGCAATTGTTGAGGATCTCAAATTAACCCTCGTTTCCTGGTTTCAATTAGCACGGGATTACTTTTATCATCAAGGACATGCTTGGGCCGCAGTTGATTCAAACAACAAGATTAAAATCGGATTAGATGATTTTGCAAGCAAACTTATCGGTGTTCCAAGTTCTGTTGTTCCAGTTAAAGTAGGACAACAATTACAGCAAGGCAGAAGCACAATTGACCTTATGGTAAACGGAAAGAAACTTTCTGTTCTTGCACCGGTAAGCGGCAAAGTTATTGAAGTAAACGAAAAAGTACTCACTAATCCGGAACTCATAACGACATCTCCATACACTGACGGCTGGCTTCTTAAAATGGATGCAGAAAATTTTGCAAAGGATGCGACAAATCTTCTGAAAGGAAGTGTCGCAATGGCTTGGCTTAAAGAAACTGTTAAATCGATTAACCAGAAAATGACTGGGACACCCGAGCTTGTTCTTCAAGACGGTGGAAAAATTATTCCGGGATTTGCACGTGAAATAGATTCCGAAAACTGGGATAAATTAGTAAAAGAATACCTATTGACCGAATAAAAAGATAGTTATATCTTTATTTTGTTGTAGAAAGTTTCTACATTTGGAATAGGAAACAGGTGCAAGATGAGAGTATTACGGTTAATAGGTTTTAGGATCTTTATTTTAATTACCCTGTTGATGTTGATTTTAACAACGACAGTTACTCTTATTCACATAAACTATCAGCAGTCAAACTATGAAAAACTGATTGCGGATTTCGGAAACCGAGTAAGCGAACTTATACGAGCATCGACCCACAAATCGATGCTCGCTAATTTTAAAGAAGACACTTATCACATCATCGATAAAATTGCTGAGCAAAAAGGAATAGAAAAGATCCGCATCTACAACAAACAGGGCACAATCGTTTTTTCAACAAGTAAGGAAGAAAAAAACAAAACCGTTGACATGAAAAACGAATCATGCTTTATGTGTCATCCAAGTGAAAACCGGATATTAACCGAACCACAAACAGCAGACAGAATCAGAATCTTTGAGGACACAAAAAAAGAGAGATTCCTCGGCGTTGTAGCATCAATCAAAAATGAAAAATCTTGCTGGGATAGTGAATGTCATTACCATGAACCCGATCAAAAAATTCTAGGCACTTTCGACGTAATACTTTCTTTGAAAGAAAGCGATGAAATAATTGCTGAAGAAAAAGCAAGTCTTTTGAGAGATAATTTCCTGATAACACTCGTAATGGCACTCAGTGCAGGAACGCTTCTCTTTTTCTTGGTTCATATCCCGGTAAGAAAATTAACCGAAGCAACACGTCAAATTTCCGCCGGTAATCTTGATCACAAAATTAGTCTTTCGATGAACGATGAGATGAAATATCTTGCCGAAGCGTTTAATAAAATGACGGAAGAATTAAAAGTTGCTCAAGAAGAAATAACAGCGTGGTCGGACGAACTTGAATCACGAGTAAAAAGCAAGACAGAGGAGTTAAAGAAAACACAGCAGCGTATTGTCCAAATTGAAAAAATGGCATCTCTTGGAAAACTTTCAGCCACAGTTGCTCATGAGCTAAATAATCCGTTAGCCGGAATCTTAACCTACAGTAAACTTATTCAAAGAAAATTAAACAAAGAATATTTGGACGGAGAAGAGCGGCAGACCATATTGAAAAATTTAAAAATGATTGAATCCGAAAGCGAACGCTGCGGCAATATCATTAAAAATCTGCTCGTCTTCAGCAAAAAAGAAAGGGTGGAAAAACGCTTAAACGACCTAAATACACTTATTGATAATTCGCTTATGCTTGTCGAACATCACCTTAAAATTAACAACATACGCCTCGAAAAAAATCTTGAAGAAAATCTTCCCGAAGTAAATGTTGACGGAAATCAGATAAAACAAGCATTGCTTGCACTGCTTCTTAATTCAGTTGAAGCAATTGAAAGAGACGGACTAATTGTTGTTGAATCGCATTTTAACAAGCTGCAGAAGCAGGCTGTAATTGCTATAAAAGATAACGGCAAAGGAATGTCTGCTGAAACACAAAGCAGAATTTTCGAACCTTTCTTTACTACCAAGCACGAAGGGAAAGGAGTGGGATTAGGACTTTCAATAGTTTACGGAATTATCGAAAACCATGAAGGGAAAATTACCGTGGACAGCGAAGAAAACAAAGGAGCTGAATTTAAAATCTATTTGCCAATAAATTAGTGAAAAGAAATGGTACAATCACAAATTAAAATTCTAATTGTTGATGACGACGAAATTGTTCGCGATTCGCTTTCGGCTTGGTTCAAAGAAGACGGCTATAATGTTGACTCGTGTGAAAACGCAAACGAAGCGTTGAAAAAAATAAGCAATACAAATTACGACATCTATTTTCTGGACATAAAAATGCCGGGTATGGATGGGATTGAACTGCATAAAAGGATAAAGAACATTTACCCCGATGCACTCGTAATGATCATCACAGCTTATGCTTCTGTTGATACTGCAGTTAAAGCCTTGAAGGATGGTGCGTTCGATTATATAACAAAACCATTCGACCCCGATTATCTCAGCCATGTAGTTAAGAATGCCGTTAAACAGAAAATTCTGACCGACGAAAACTTAAGGTTGAAAGAAAGTCTTCAATCTGCACTCCCCGTTCCCGAAATTATCGGATCAAGCAAGAAGATGCAGGAGATAAAGGACTCTATAAAAACAGTTGCCCCGACAAACACAACAGTAATGATCCGCGGCGAAAGCGGTACCGGGAAAGAACTTGTTGCACAATCAATCCATCTCCAAAGCGAAAGGAAATATTCTCAGATGGTTTCGGTAAACTGCGGAGCTTTTAGTGAGTCGCTTCTCGAAAGCGAGTTATTCGGTCACGAAAAAGGAGCATTTACCGGCGCTTTATACAGAAGGAAAGGTAAACTCGAACTTGCAGATGGCGGAACACTTTTCCTTGACGAAATTGGAGCCATTCATCCTAAAACTCAAGTTGAATTGCTGCGTGTAATCGAAACCAAGGAATTTACAAGAGTTGGTGGAAGCGAAGCTATTAAAACAGATTTTAGAATTATATGTGCCACAAATTCTAACCTGGAAGAAGATGTAAGAGAAGGAAGATTTAGAGAAGATCTTTATTACCGTATAAGAGTTTACTTAATCGAACTTCCGAGTTTAAGAGAAAGAATTTCAGATATTCCCGAACTGACTCAATACTTTATTGATAAATACAGAAGAAAGATGAACAAACCGATTGAGGGCATAACTCAAGAAGCCCTAGATCTTTTAATGAGGAAGAACTGGCCTGGAAATGTGCGCGAACTTGAAAACGCAATAGAAAGAGCCATGGTTGTTTCAACCGGAAGAGAGTTGACAAAAGACGATTTCTATTTTCAAAAGGATGAGGAATCTCAAATTAGTTCCGGATTGACTCTTGCTGATATTGAGAAACAGCATATAATAACTGTGTTAAAAGAAAACGATTGGAACATTTCACTCGCCGCAAAGATTTTGGGCGTTGATAGAACAACAATCTATCACAAGCTAAAAACTTACGGAATAGAACGTCCTTGATATGGAATTGCTCACATTATCTAAGGTTGAGTTCGATTATGAAGAAGAACTAACAGCAATTCAATCAAAACTAAATTCAATATTAGGAGTTAGAGTCAAGCTCAACAAAATTCGCGAAATTGATCTCGAAGCTTTTTATTCCTACGACCGAGGTCAATTCAATGCTGCAAAAATTATTGAAGCAATTTCAGGCGAGTGCGAAAATTATCATGTACTTCTCACATCAGTGGATTTATTTATTCCTATTTTTACTTATGTTTTCGGACTTGCTAAATTAAACGGAAAATGTGCAGTTGTTTCGACCCACAGACTTGATAACGAATTTTATGGTCTTCCCGAAAACATTAATCAACTACGCGATAGAATCGTAAAAGAGGTTGTTCACGAGCTTGGGCATTTGCTTGGACTGCAGCATTGTCCCAATTATTATTGTGTAATGGCAAGTTCTACTTCAGTTGATGAACTTGATCTAAAGGGAAATAATTATTGCCCGGATTGTAAAACACAAATTGTGTTAAAGAATTCCTGAGTGTTGATCAGATTTTACTGCCTTGAAAAATAATTTAATTTTTCACTAATTTAGGATTGTGAATCCGATTAAAATAAATACCGCATTATTTAAGTTTCTTACTACCCTGGTTTTTTCAGCATTTATTTTTATGCTTGCTTCCGCAGTTTTTCATGTTCATAATGTGGACATCAAAACTCGAAGTGTTTCTTTCGATGAATTGATTGATGATGAAACGCGTATAAACCAAACCAATTCGAGTATCTGTTATCTCATACATTACTTCACTTCTAACTATAATCTGGATTTAATAGAAATTGAAAACGATTCACTTTTTGAATCTGTTATTCTTGTAAGTCATTCCAATTCAATTCCATTTCAAAGTTCATTTCATAACAAGATAAAACTGAGAGGTCCTCCCAAAACAGCTTAAGTCAGGTATCTAATTATTTTATTAATCGACTTAACGGGAGGAAAAATGTCGGATATATTATTTAAGTCTTATATATTTATATTTGTGTTGGGATTGATTTCAATTAACGCTTGCAGCGAGGATGATCCTGTTGCTCCGCAGGAAGAACACTTTGAAGCGATTGGGATGATAATTGAAACATCAGGAATAAGAGTAGCATCTATTCTCAGAGGCGAAACAGACGATACTCTTCATGCCTTTGTAAATATTGACTCAGATCACTATGAAGTTAAATTTTACGACGAAGACGAAAACATAGTAGATCCACCGGATGATGAGGATCAAACATTCGATTGGCAGATTGACAATCCGGAGATCTTAGAAGTATCTCAACACGAAGCACATCAAGGAGAGTTTGAATTTCACCTGCGTGGGAAAGCCGAAGGTACAACATTCATTGAATTTTTTATAATGCATCTTGGACATCCCGATTTCAGATCCGGAAAATTTCCGGTTAAAGTATCGGCTCAATAAATAATTTCAATGATGAATTTCTATAGAAATATTTTATTCATTCTATGGCTGATGCCTTCGTTATTTTTCGGACAAGTTAATTTAACCGGAAAAGTGATAGACGCACATTCGGGAGAATCGATTCCCGCAGCGGTATTACATGTTGAAAAACTTAATTACTATTTGACAACGGATAATGATGGCAATTTCAAAATAGAAGGTTTGGATTCGGCAAAATACACTATTCATATTTCTCACATCGCTTACGCTTCAGAACATTATCAAGTAGATCTTACATCGGGGAAAGCGGAAAGGGTGATATTTCAATTATCTCCAAAAGCTGTTGAAATATCTCAAGTTGTTATAACCGGGGAACATTCCCACAGCAAACTTGAAGAGTTGTCAGCTTCAAGCAATAAACTTCAGGGAAGAAGACTGGAGAAGAATTTAGGGTTGACTCTCGCTTCAACATTAAAGAATGAAGCAGGTTTAGCAATGAGATCTATGGGACCGGCTCCTGCTCGTCCCGTTATAAGAGGATTGAGCGGAGACCGTGTAATGATCGCAGAGGATGGAAGCAAATCTGTAGATCTTTCATCAACATCTCCCGATCATGCAGTAACAATTGATCCATTCAATCTTGAAAGCATAGAAGTAATTAGAGGACCAAAACTTTTGTTAAACTCATCAACGACAATCGGCGGGATGGTAAATATAGTTAAGCATGAAATTCCAGTCGATCCGCACGATGAAGTTTACTTAACTCTCGGCGGCTACGGCGAATCATCGAATAAAGGGTATCTTGGTTCAGTTATTACCGAGATCCCTATCGATAATTTTATACTTAAAGGTGAATTAAGCCGCAGAAAGACCAATGATCTCAACACTCCAATCGGTTCGCTTGAAAATTCTTATTCTGAAAATTTGAATTACGGCGGCGGAGTTTCATATATCTACAAGGACGGATATTCGGGAATTGCATTCAAAAAGTTCGAACTAGATTATGGAATTCCCGGAGGATTTATCGGTGCACATCCGAACGGTGTCGATATTGCGATAAACAAACATCGAATTAATTTTTCTTCAAAGTATAATTTCGGAGATACTTTTATCGAAAGTATCAAACTCGATATTTCGCGTGATTATTACAGGCATAAGGAGTTTGAAGCAAACGGAGCAATTGGAAGCGAATTCAGAATAACACATTACAACGGCAGGGCAACAATAAATCACAACGAACTTTCTGTTTTCGATAACGGCACTTTCCGGTTTAACGGTGAACTCCGGGATTTTAACATCGGAGGATTTGTTTTTACATCGCCGGCAAAACTATACAATTTTTCATTCGCTTTATTCGAAAACATTTCGCTGGAAAGAATAAACATCGAACTCGGTGCAAGAGTCAACTTTGATAAGATAGAGCCTGAAAGGCAAAATCATCAATCTGATATCGGTTTGATAAGAACTCGAAATTTCGAAACCTTCTCTCTCTCCGGCTCATTTTTGTATTCGCTTAGTGATATAATTTACATCGGGGCAAACATCAGCAGATCATCAAGAATCCCGACAATTGAAGAACTTTATTCAGAAGGACCACATCTTGCTGCATATTCATACGAGGTGGGAAATCCCAATCTTAATGCAGAAACAGGTATAGGGACAGAATTTTTTATATATCATCAATTCGATAAACTTAATTTTAACTTAAATATATTTTATAATGATCTTAATAACTTTATTGTGCCAAGAAAAACCGGGGAAATAAACTATCAGACATTTCTTCCCGTTTATCAAACTTCAGGCGTCGGAGCTAGATTTTACGGAACCGACGGAAGAATCGAATGGAAAATATCCCAAGTTTATTCACTAACGCTATCGGCATCATACACAATCGGAAAGTTCAAAGAAGTAGGAAATAATCTCCCGCAAATTCCTCCGCTGAAAGGATTTGCCGGAATTCAATACACAAGAGATAATTTCATCTTTAGTATAAACACAGAAATGGCTGCGGCACAAAACAATGTCGACCAATTTGAAGAACCGACAGTAGGTTACATTATTTTAAACGCATCGGCACAATACTCCATCAACACAAGATTAGCAGTTCATAACTTTACTTTTAATATCGATAATCTATTAAACAAAGAATACCGGAATCACCTTTCGAGAGTAAAATCAGTTCTCCCGGAAGCTGGCAGAAATTTCAGATTGACTTATAAATTATATTTTCACTTTTAAGGTAATATTCTATATATTTTCTTTTGTTGAACTATAATTGACGGACCAAAAATGTTGAAGAAAGGCAAACTTCTCAGAAAAGATTTGAGTATGCTTGGTGTGTTTGCAATAGCTACCGGCACTACACTAAGCGGCGGATTTTTTCTGCTTCCCGGAATTGCCGCTGCAGAAGTCGGTCCTGCCGTTGTGATTTCATACCTGCTTGCCGCTATCCCGATGTTTCCCGCAATGTTCAGCATAATTGAGCTTGGAACTGCCATGCCACGTGCGGGAGGAATTTATTACTTTCTTGATAGAACACTAGGACCGCTTTTTGGTACAATCGGTGGAATAGGAACTTGGTTTGCTCTGATTTTAAAAGTTTCTTTTGCACTTGTTGGTATTGGGATTTATTTGGCTTTGTTCTTCCCGGAAATAGAAATTGTTCCGTTCGCAATTTTAATTGCCGCAGCGCTGGGAGTTTTGAATTTTTTCGGATCAAAGAAAAGCGGAAATTTTCAAATTGTTTTGGTTATCGGACTCCTTGGAATTCTTTCAATTTTTATTTTTGGAGGCATACCGGAAATAAACTACTCTAACTTTAACGGACTATTTGACTCCGGAATGGATTCAATAATCTCAACCGCTGGCTTGGTTTATATTAGTTATGCCGGAATTACTAAAGTGGCAAGCCTCACCGAAGAAGTAAAAGATCCTGAGAGAAATTTAACCAAAGGATTAATCCTTGCGTTAATCACCAGTGTTATTATTTACGGACTGGGTACATCAATTATGGTGGGAGTTCTTCCTATTGACCAACTCATCGGGAACTATACTCCCGCAGCATCGGCAGCAACAATTATTTTCGGAAAAACCGGGACAATACTAATTTCAATTGCGGCAGTGCTTTCGTTTATTTCGGTTGCAAATGCCGGAACAATGAGTGCCTCAAGATATCCTTTGGCAATGAGCCGCGACCATATAGTGCCGGAAAAATTTAGACAGTTAAGTAAATTCGGAACACCGGCTTTTTCGATAGCCTTTACTGTTATTTCTATTGTAGTCATTCTTCTTCTGCTTGATCCCGCAAAAATCGCAAAACTTGCAAGTGCGTTTCAACTTCTTATGTTTGCATTCGTTTGTCTTGCGGTAATTGTTATGCGCGAAAGCAAGATTGAATCATACGACCCTGGATATAAATCACCATTTTATCCATGGATGCAGATCATTGGTCTAGTAGCCCCTTTCTACCTAATTTTTACAATGGGATGGCTCTCTACGGTATTCACAATCTCACTAATTATTCTAGGAACAATCTGGTTTAGAACTTATGCAAAAGACCGCGTGGTTAGGAGCGGCGCAATCTATCATATTTTTGAAAGATTGGGTCACCAAAGATACGCAGGTTTGGACAGTGAGCTGAGGGGAATACTTAAAGAAAAGGGATTAAGGAAAGAAGATCCTTTCAACGAGATTGTTGCAAGAGCATCTGTTATCGATCTGGATTATGAAGCAATTTTTGAAAGAGTAGCGGAGCTAGCAGGCGAAAAACTTCAACTTAACATTCCATTAAAAGCCGAAAGCATAAAAGAAAAATTTCTTGAAGGAACTAAAATAGGTGCTACACCGGTTACTCACAAAGTTGCACTTCCTCATTTTCGATTTGCAGATATGATTCAGCCTGAACTCGTTCTTCTAAGAGCTAAAAAGGGAGTTCACATTAATGTTTACGACCCAATTACCGGGGAAAAAGAAAACAGACAAGTTGTCAATGCAATTTTCTTTCTTGTAAGTCCGGAAAACAATCCGACACAGCATTTAAGAATTCTCGCTCAGATTGCCGGCAGAGTTGATGACGACAATTTTATGAACGATTGGATGAACGCAAAAGATGCCGTCGATCTGAAAGAATCTTTGCTCTTCGACGACCGTTATTTGAACGTGATGCTCAACCGCAAAAATTTTACATCCCAATTAATCAATCGTAAGCTTCGTGAAATCAAAATTCCTAAAGGCTGCTTGGTTGCATGCATAAGAAGAGATACGAGCATAATCGTTCCTCAAGGTGATACAAAGCTGCTCGAGAATGATCAACTGATAATAATAGGCGAGCCGGAAGGAATGAAAGAATTTCGGGATAAATACAAAGTTTAGAATGAAAAAATCAAATTTCATTTCATATAAGTTTAGCCAAATCTCGGAAGAAGAAAGCATCCAAAATTCGGAAGAATTTTACCGCTTGATGAAAACAAGAAGAACTGTAAGAACCTTCTCCAAAAAAAAAGCGAATGACGAAATAATCAAAAACTGCATAAAGACAGCGGCTTCAGCTCCCAGCGGAGCAAACCAGCAGCCCTGGCATTTTGTGGTTGTAACTGATCCTTCAATAAGGAAAAAGATAAGAGATGCAGCAGAAAAAGAAGAAATAGAATTTTACAGCGGACGTGCACCAGAAGAATGGCTGAACGCCTTGAAGAAGTTTGAAACAAACGAAGTTAAACCCTTCCTCGAAGAAGCAAGTCATTTAATAATTGTTTTTCAAAAATCTTACGATATTGATAGTGATGGAAATAAACTTAAAATCTATTACAGCAAGGAATCTGTGGGAATTTCAGTAGGTATGTTGCTTACTGCAATTCATAATGCGGGATTGGTTTCGCTGACTCATACTCCTAGCCCGATGAACTTTCTTAACACAATTCTCAACCGTCCGGAAAACGAAAAACCGTTTTTAATTATCGCTGCAGGTTACCCCGCTGATGACACTAAAGTGCCGGATATCAAGAAAAAGTCTTTCGAGGAAATAACAACTTTTGTATAAAGTTTGTGATAATTATTTCTTCAGCACCACCTCGTACAAATCCGATCTTCTGTCATTCCAATTTAAAGTCGTACCGCTTTTTCTGCTGCGCTTAAGTACTTCCAAATCAACATCATGAATTACGACGGTTTCTGTGTTGGGAGTACATTCTGCTGCAATTCCGTCCCTTGCGAAAGCAAAATCGGAGGGAGTAAGGATTCCGGACTGAGCATATTGAATATCCATATTTTCAACTTGCGGAAGATTGCCCACGGTTCCGGCCATTGCAACATACACTTGATTTTCGATACATCTTGCTTGAGCACAGTACCGTACCCTCAAGTAACCTTTCCTCTCATCAGTGCAAAATGGAATAAAAATTATTTGAGCGCCTTTTTCAACTGCAATTCTGCTTAATTCCGGAAATTCTGCATCATAACAAATTTGAATTGCAATTTTTCCTACATCTGTATCGAATACCTCGATTTTATCTCCCGGCACAACTCCCCACCATTTTCTTTCATTCGGAGTTATATGAATTTTATATTGTTTCCCGATTTCACCGTTTCGTTTAAATAAAAATGAAACGTTATAGAGTCTATCGTTCTCGTTGATGAAATGCGAACCGCCGATAATGTTGATGTTGTATTTGACAGCCAAGCTTGAGAACAACTCAAGATAATCATCGGTAAAATTTGCCAACTCTCTTGCCGCCAAACCAGGCTGTTTGTTATCTACGAAAGAAAGCAGCTGAGTAGTAAGCAGTTCGGGGAAGAGGACAAAATCAGATTTATATCCCGATGCTACATCTACAAAATATGTGCATTGATTGCCGAACTCTTGAAAATTATCAATTGCCCTCATTCGATATTGAACCACGCAGATTCTAACCGGGCGCGATACGTGCCATCTTTTTCGAGGGTGAGGAGAATAGTTCAAGTTTGTCCATTCTAAAAGTGTTGCATATCCGCCTGATTCTTTATCAGATTCCATATAACTTGGTAGCAGACGTTTAAGCACAAATCCATTCGAAGTTTGTGTTGTAAGTACAGGATCGAACAGAGCTTTATGAGTTACTTTATCAACATACTCTTCCACCGTCATCTTATCCTTGTATTCGTAATAACCCAAAATCCGGCCGCCGATTACAATTCTCATAAGATTATATTGCCGTGCCAGCTCTTTGCGTGCATTATAAAGTCGTCGTGCTAATTTCATTCCCCGGTAACGGGGATGAACCATAATCTCAATTCCATAAAGAGTATCTCCTTCGGGATTATGATTTGTTATCAATCCTTTATTGCTAATATCCTGCCAGTTGTGTTCTTCCCCGTAAATATCAAAATCTATTATTAAGCTGGAAGAAGAGGCAATAATTTTTCCTCTATATTCCACACAGATCTGACCTTCAGGAAAAATTTGAAGCTGACTCTCAAACTGTTCCTTCGTCCATGGTTTCATTCCCGGAAAACATTTTAATTGAAGTTCCACAAGCTGCTCAAAATCTTTACTATTTAATGCCCTCACAGCGATTCTTTTCTGAAACAATTCGAGATTCTTTATTGACATATTCGGTTTCCTTTCAGTTTTTGTTAATAATATATAATTTTCCCAGATACAAAATCCACTTCATGAAAAATCGACAAAATTGTGCTTTTGTGAGTAAGGACAATTTGCACTCAAAACTGTCGATTTTCTTTGATAATGTACATTTTTGTTACTAAATTGTTTGATATCGTTTAAGAGGGTTATTACATTTTCAAACAAACTAAGGGAGGTAACATGAAAAAACTATCCATTATCCTATTAATTCTTGCTTTTATTTCCACAGTTTCATTTGCCCAAGAC
>JAGFIY010000152.1 GCA_024103215.1 Melioribacteraceae bacterium
GGAATCGAAGGAAAATCATGATGTTCGTTGTGGTAACCGACATTAAGAGCGGGAACATTAAGAACGCCGTAGTAACTGTAAGTTTCCTGAGGAGGTTTTGTCAAAAAGTGTTCTTGTATCCACCTTGCACCGAGAGGATGAAATCCTATTGAGAAGAAAAAGGAAAGAAATAAGTACAAGAAGGAGACTGGTCCCAAAAAGATTATTACTAACACGTCTGTACCGAAAACGACAATCCAGTTTATTATTGTCCATACGTTCATAAACTTTATTTCTTTTAATCTTGGGGGACGAAGCGCTTGGAACACCGGGAAAAACAGTTCCCAGAGTGCTTTACCAATGATCGAATTACCGATAAGTTTTGCTTCCCATCTGCTTGCGAGATCGGCATCCAGGTCATAATGACCTTGATATGAATGATGCTTTAGGTGATAACTTCTGAACGAAACAGCACTCGGAAGTGTGTTCGGAATATCCGCGAGGATAGATGCAGCTATGTTTAGAGTTTTTCCTTTGAAGATGAGGTTGTGACTGCATTCATGTATCAGTACAAATAATGCATGATTTGCAAAAGCTCCAATAAAGTAAGCGGCAATGAGCATTATCCACCATGCTTGGTTATGTAACAAATATGCTGCTGTTAGCTGAAACGCCACAATAAAAATTATTAGAACCATACTTATAGGATTACGCCCAATCAAGTTTCTGATTTCGGGATGGGACTTTAAAATGTCTTTCGTCCTTTGTTTGTGCGGCTCCGGGTTGTCGGAATAACTGAAGTCAAGTTTTTCTTTTGTCATCTATTTCTCCGTTTCATTTGTATCCTTTCGGTTTGATATTTCTGAATACATAATTATGGAACACTGATGGCACTGAAACAATGGAATCCCGCAGATGAAAAATCAGTGGTTATCTGCTCTTTCTGTGTTATCAGTGTTCTATTGCCTCCTCCCCAACAGCACCAATTCTCTTTGATATCAGAAACAATAGAAATTAACATTTCTTTTTTGATTTATAAACAACAAAGTCCTCAATCAACTGATTTTATGAAAAGATCCGAACCCGGTTCACTTAGTTTATACCCCACTTTTTCGAGATACTTCCGGTGTGCTTTAATATTACTGTAAGTTCTTAACTGCTTGATTCCTTTTTCTTTCAGAAAAGTATTTTCCGCATCATAAACAAATTTGCCGTTGCTTAGGTCGCGGTAAGCGGGAACCGCGTAATCCAAAACAATCTCCGCTTCGTTTTTATCGAGACGTTTGATTACAAAAAGTCCTGCAGGAACGAGGTTGCGGAGAATAAAATAAAACTCTTTACCTTCGAGATCATCAAAATTAAAATCCGGGAAATATTTTACAATATCATCTTTATAGAAAACTAAAAACTTCTTTAGGTATTCATGGCTGGAACTCAGCACCGGTACCAGCGAAAATTGATCTTTGTTCGTGTAAATTCTTATCAAGTGATAAATATCGATCATGGTTATCAAAGAATTTAGTGCAAGAACGGGATAAGCCCCCACTAAAAACCCGTAAGTCGCAAAAGTTGATGCACCAAAAAGATTTATCCATCTTAACTTTATTATGTTTTTCATCGAAAGCGAGATTGCAATTACTACCGAGCCAGCATATCCGATTAGATGAACCAATTCCACGATTTCTCCTTATACTTTGTTCTTCACTTCGTACAAAAAACTTTAATCAATAATTATCTTGAAGATTAGCGAAAGATTATTTAATCTGCCCAAAATTTCAAATAATTTTATAATATAGTAAAGCTGCAAAATAAACTTCATTAATACGGAAAACAATTGACTGATCTTTTAAAAAAATTAAAGAAAGCGGAAGCTGCTGAAAACATAGCCGACCTTAGATTGCTAATCAGTAAGATTAGTGATGAACTAACTTCACAAAATGAGCAGTTGATTGAATTTTACATATCCGGACAGAAAATAGTAATAAAGACGTCCTCGCTTCAAAAGGATTTACAACAGATAATCGATTCAAAAACAATCGAGCGTGCTAAGTATTATTTGAAACGGTTAATAAACAGCTTAACCGAGTTTAAGTTCAGCGGCATTAATGATATTAATCTTAACCGCTGGAGGGATTACGATGATATCTTAACCGATAGTTTGTGGATTTTCAACAAACGGGATTCTTCCGGAAAACACACGGCACAATATTGGGGAAATTTTATTCCACAGATTCCAAACCAACTGCTCCGCCGTTACACGAAAAAAAGCGAATGGGTTCTAGATCCTTTCTTGGGAAGCGGCACGACAATGCTTGAAGCACAGCGCCTTGAGCGAAACTGTGTGGGAATTGATCTTCAAAAGAAAGCAGCGGATGTTGCGCGTAAACTTGTAAAAGAAGAAAGAGTTGAATTTAACGTACCGGAAAATGTAAAAAGTAAAATTTTAGTGGGCGACAGTACAAATCCCGCATTTGTTAATAAGATTAAAAGTTCAATAACAGATAAAGTTCAATTTATTATGATGCATCCGCCTTATTGGGATATTATAAAATTCAGCGGAGATAAAAACGATCTCTCAAACGCATCGAGCGAGGAAGCTTTTTTATCAATGTTCGAAAAAGTTCTCGATAATTCTTTGGATCTGCTTGAACCTGAGAGATATTTCGCTGTTGTGATTGGGGATAAATATTCAAAAGGGGATTGGATTCCGCTCGGTTTTGATCTGATGAATATGATTAAAGCTAAGGGACACAAGCTTAAAAGCATTGTTGTGAAAAACTTTGAAGATACAACGGCAAAGCGCAACACTAAGGATCTTTGGCGTTATCGTGCAATCGCTGGTGGATTTTATATCTTCAAACACGAATACATTTTTATCTTTCAAAAATCAAAAAGGAAAAAGTAAATGAATTCTCTCGATCTTAAAGTAAGAGAGAATGAATTAAAAAAACGGCTGCGTTACGATTACATCTGGGGAAGAAAGCAGAACAACAGATTAGATAAACTTACTAACTTTATCTACGATGTTTTTTATTTTGACGAGCTGATCAAAAGCATTTCAAAACATTCCGCCGCAAACGATTCCGATTTTTTTAATTATGCATTAAACCGGTGGTATAATTTCTGGTCGGCAAACGCGGTTGAAAAGATATTCTGCAGTTTTGATAAAATTAAACCGGCACTAAACCGCAGAGACCGTCTTGTAGATTTTGAAATTGAAGGAATTAAGTTCGATCATAAAACATCAATCTTCCCGGAAAATTATCCTTTTAGTTTGGAACATGCCCAAAGCAATAAAAAATCTTTGATAGAATGGCTTTATAAAAATCAAAGTCAACAGCAGAGAAAACATCTTAAGAACAGGTTGTTTATAGTGTTGTACGATATGCGGTTAAAACAGCATTGGAAATTAAAAAGCGAATTGATCTGGCTTAGTAAAATAATTAGCGAATACACGACAAAATTTGACGCTGGTAATCTGATTCGATTAGAATTAGTAAAAGGAGAAGCAACGCTTTCGGATATTATTTGGGGAATCCGAAGTTAAGGTCTTCCTGGCAGCGGATAGAACTCAGCTTTTAACCCTTCGATGTTTATCCCTATAAAATTTGCTTCGGGATCTGTCCACGCCGATTCAATAGTAGCGGAGCTGGAGATCACTTCGATTCTTAAAACCTTTTGACTCGATTCCGAAGAGAGCTGCCGCGAAATTTTTAATTGGTAAAGAAGACTGTCTCCCGTCGCAGAAAACAAATCTTGAGTAATTCCCTTATCGTTTATTATAACACTGTCGCGTCTTATTGTTTTATTCGTAACCGGATCAACATATTCAAGCCATCCTCTGAAGTAGTTAACTTTTTTCATCTTGTAATGAACGTTATCTGCTCGTCCGTAAATCAATACATTTTCAAGATTAAAAGCATTTTCCAGATAGTGCAGTTCATCGTTTTGAAGCACATATTCTGTGTGCACTTTTAATGTTTGATTGTTTTTCGGATCAAACACTTCGCATTTTTTTACATCGGTTCTTCCTATAATCTTTCCTCCGTTCTCTTTCCATTCGAATATACATGATTCATTTGAAATCATATTCTGTGCTTTCAAGTTCAGAAGTTTCTGTGGAAAAAGATGAGCATCGCGGAATGCCGCTTTGAGTGGAAAATCGTAACTTGTCATCAGCAGTTTGTTGTTCTTGAAATCAATATTGAAAGCAAGTAAATTCTGCTTAACTATATGATCGGGATCTCCTGAATACTGCTGAAGATAATAAACGTCACTTCCCAAATCCGGAAAATCAACTTTTGCTATCAGTGTGTTGAAATGAATGTGAACGTTTTCAACTCCGTAAAGTTTATCTTCAACTACCTGTTCGTAGTTATCGTATTCGCCCGGTAACAATCTTGAAATCTTTTGGAGAAGTGTTCTTGCATCATCGGCTTTTATGTTTTCCTGAGCAAAGATTATTATTGGAAAAACTAAAACAAATAAAAACAAATATAATTTTCTCATTATATCCTCGTAAAAATTTATTAAAGCAGATTACTTGCCAGCTCGGCAAGCTCCGATCTTTCGCCTTTCTCAAGGTTGATATGTGCGTAAAGCGATTGTCCTTTAAAATGATCGATTAGGTACGACAATCCGTTGGAAAGCGTATCCAAATAAGGATGATCGATTTGGTAAATGTCTCCTGTCAAAACAATCTTCGCCCCCGCTCCGGCTCTTGTGATGATTGTCTTTATCTCATGCGGCGTAAGATTCTGTGCTTCATCAACAATAAAGAAGATTCTCTGCAGACTTCTTCCGCGTATATAACTCAGCGGCTCTATCACAAGTTTTTCTTCCTTTACCATATTGTTTATTAGCACATAGTTTTTATCAGATTCCCTATACTGATCTTGAATAACCTTTAGGTTATCCCACAACGGCTGCATGTATGGACCTAATTTACTTTCCACGTCTCCGGGGAGATAACCGATATCTTTGTTGCTAAGCGGAACTATTGGTCTCGCAACATAAAGCTGCCTGTAGTTTTTCTTCACATTAAGCGCACTTGCAAGAGCAAGAAGTGTTTTTCCTGTTCCGGCTTTTCCAGTAAGACTTACCAACGGAATGTCGCAGTTAGTTAATGCGTTGATTGCAAAAGTCTGTTCCGCATTTCTTGGGGATATACCGAAAACATTATCTTTATCTACTCTTGAAACAATCTCCATCTGTTGGTCAAGAACAGCAAGAGCCGATCTGTAACTGTTGCGAAGAATAAAATACTTGTTGGGCACTAGCTCGCACTTTGCTGCTTTTTCAAATTTGTTTGCCGGAATTCGGTAAGGTGATTCATAAAGTTTTTTTAGTAGATCATCGTTAAAGTTTTCGATAATCTCTTTGCCGGGATAAAGTTCGTCAATGCTTCCTACTCTGTCGGTTGTGTAATCTTCGGCAAGCATTCCTAACGCTTTTGCTTTCATGCGGAGATTTACATCTTTGGTAACAAGAACTACTTTTTGTCCGTTCTTGTTTTTTGAAAAAAGTTCGTAAGCCGCACTTAAAATTCGATGATCGGCATTATCCTCTCTAAATGATTCGAGGATTGCTTTGATTGGTGTTTTGGTTAAAACAATTCTAACTCTTCCCTTACCTTTGCCGAGACTTACTCCGCCATTGAAAATTGCATTCCCCGTTATTTTATCCAAGGTTCTTGCAAATTCTCTTGCATGAAGGTTAATTACCTGGTTTCCACGTTTAAAGTGGTCAAGTTCTTCTATAACAGCTAAAGGTATAACTATGTCATTTTCTTGAAATTGATGAATACAATTTGGATCGTGAAGGAACACGTTTGTATCCAGCACAAAACATTTTGGGGCATGGGTTTTAGGCATATTTTCAAAGAATGTTTTTTAGAAAGAATAATATTCTTTAATTTTCATTTGAACATACAAAAAAAATCAGCGTATTTAAATCAATATTATCTTCTAAAATTGTTTTTGTGACTTAAATAATGCGGTTTGAATTTGGAAATAGAATAAAATAGTATGTTGTTTTGTTTAATAACAAGGTGATAAAATGGCAATTGAAACAGTCAATCCCGCGACCGGAAAACTCGTTAAAAAGTTTGATGAGATCGATGAAAAACAAATCAATGTGTTAATTGAAACAGCACATAGTACTTTTCTTGAATGGAAGGAGACAACTTTCGAATTTAGAAAGAAACTGATGTTAAAAGCGGCGGAAATTCTTAGAACAAAAAAGACCGATTACGGCAGAACATTGACACTCGAAATGGGCAAGACGTTGAAGCAAGCCGAAGCCGAAGTGGAAAAGTGCGCATGGGTTTGCGAATATTATGCCGATAATGCTGAAAAGATTTTATCCGATGAGATAATCAAAACCGACGCATCAGAAAGCTATGTTCGATTTGATCCGCTTGGTGTTGTGCTTGCAGTTATGCCGTGGAACTTTCCGTTATGGCAGGTGTTTAGGTTTGCTGCTCCGGCATTAATGGCAGGTAATATTGGTTTGCTTAAGCATGCTTCAAATGTTCCGATGAGCGCAATTGCTATAGAGGAAATATTTAAAGATGCCGGTTTTCCGAATGGAGCGTTCACAACATTACTGATCGGGTCTAGCAAAGTTGAGAAGGTTATTAACCATAAATATGTCAAAGCAGTTACATTAACCGGAAGTGAACCGGCAGGCGCAAAGGTAGCTTCGGCTGCGGGAAAGAAATTGAAAAAATCCGTTATGGAGCTGGGAGGAAGCGATCCTTTTATAATTTTAAGTGATGCAGATTTACAAGAAGCAGTTGATGTCGGCGTTACTGCGAGATTAATAAATAACGGACAATCTTGTATCGCGGCAAAAAGATTTATAATGGTGGAAGATATTGCAGATGAATATGAACAGGCATTTGTTGAAAAAATGAAAGCAGTTAAAATTGGAGATCCAATGCTCGAAGACACAGAACTTGGTCCGATTGCACGAGAAGATCTCTTAATTGAACTTGATACACAGATAAAAAATTCGGTAAAAGCCGGGGCAAAAATATTGACCGGTGGAGAGCGTATCGACATGGAAGGATATTATTATCCCGCAACTGTTATAAGCAACGTTCAAAAAGGAATGACAGCTTACGAGGAAGAACTTTTCGGTCCCGCCGCAATTATGATAAGAGCGAAGGACGAAGAAGATGCCATTAATATTGCAAACGACACGGATTTTGGTTTGGGCGCTTCGCTTTGGACTAAGGATATAACTAAAGCAAAATCTCTGGCACGAAAAATAAATTCGGGTTCTGTATTTATAAACGGTATGGTAAAATCAGATCCGCGTCTTCCATTCGGGGGAGTAAACATATCGGGTTACGGAAGAGAGTTATCGCATTACGGCATTAAAGAGTTCGTAAATATCAAAACGGTTTGGATAAAGTAAAATATTCTTTGCATAGCGTACTTATGTTCTGCGGTCTCCACACATACTTAAAGGCATCAGTGTGGATCGATTCACACAAAGAACGGACTGATTTTATAGAATGTGATAAACGAAATATTACATCAAACCGAGATAAGCCAAAATATCTCTAGTTACTTTTTCTCTTGCTTTAGTATCTTCATCCTTTTCGATTGCAATTTGTGTCGCGAAAAAGTAGGCGTTATCATCTTTTTCAAGGTAGCCGACAAACCAACCGGTCTGCGGCTTAAATCTTACTGCCCATCCGGTTTTTCCGCGTAATGTATAATTTTCAGTTTTTTCTTTTATGAAGATATCTTTAACAATTTCAAACGTTCTATCCGAAAACGGAAGCTTGTTCTCATAGAACTTTACCAAAAATTCGATCTGCTGATAGGGAGTTATTCTTATATCGCCGTCTAACCAAAATCTGTCTATTCCACCGCCTATATTTTTGTTGCCGTAATTGCAAGCATCAACATAGTTTTGCATTTTTTCTTCACCGACTTTACGCGCGAGCTCTTGGTAAACCCATACGGTTGAGTACTTGAAAGCCGATCTAAGAGTTTGATCTTGATTCCACATATCATAAAACCGCTCGATACCATCCCATTGTATTATCTCATCGGCATCTTTAATAACTCCCGTTTCAAGAAAAATCAACGAATTAATTATTTTGAATGTTGATGCCGGAAGGAACTCGGTATTGTTTCTCTCATCATTAAACGTTTTGTAAATATTGTTTTTGTAATCATACACAACGATTGATCCCACAACACCTGCCTCTTTGAAGAACTTTTCAAATTCCGGTACAACCTCGTAAGTTTGAGCTTTTAGTACTGACGCAATAAAAAGAGTCCAAAAGAAAATTTTTATTTTCATAAATTATTTTCCTCTCACGGTCAAAACGGGACAGTGAGCAATAGCCGCAACTTTTTCGGCATTGCTTCCGATCAGCACCTGATCCCAAAATCCTAGTCCGCGTGTTGCCATTACGATTAAACTAACCCCGTTATCTTTCGCATACTTCTTAATCACTCTATGTGCTTTACCTTCCTTTATAACAAACTTAGCCTGATCCTTTTTGACCCCGGTATATTTAATCATGTTTGCAAGTATATGTTCTTTTATGTGAGGATTTTCTCTTAGTATCGAATCAAAGGAAGTGGCATAAAACTCCGGGTGTGCTTCCTGTTCAATCGAATGCAGGAAGATTAGTTTTGCGTCAAATCTTTTTGCGAGATCTCTTCCTACTTTCGCAGCGTTAATCGAATAATCCGAGAAGTCAAACGGCACAAGTATTTTATTCAGTTGATTTCGACGGTAGTTGCTGTGAATTGTTAATAACGGAATAGGGGAATGGCGGATTAATCTTTCGGCAACGCTTCCGAAAAACCATCTGCTTACGCCGGTTCTTCCGTGAGTTCCCATTACGATAAGATCAAATTTATTTTCTTCAATAAAGTTAAGAATTGATTCGGCAGCAGATATTCCTCTAATTAATTTAGAAGTAATTTTAACTCCGGCTTTTGCTCCTTCTGCTTGATGAGCTTTCATTTTCTTGTTGCGGTTGCTTTCCTTCCGTTTTATAATCGCCTCGTAATTTTTAAGCTCGCCTTCGTCATCAACATCATCCTGGAACAGAACGACTGCATGAAGCAAAGTGATTGATGCTTTATGTTTTTCAGCTAGAAAGATTGCATACTTAACCGCTCTGTCTGAAACCGGACTGTAATCAACAGGAACTAATATTTTTTTTATTTTCATGACTGCCTCTCACTGTAATAAATTAAATTTATTTTTCTTCCCAATCGGTTAAAATTCCGTCCCTAAAAAAATAAATAATGTTACCGTAATACCATTGAGTAAAAACTCCCCACTTCTCCACATTTTTATCAATTTTATCCGGTTCGCCCCAACTGTCGCGCATCATCTTTTCGGACATTCCTTTCCAAATTTGTCCCGATGCTACACGCATCCCGTTTTCTTGTCCATATTTTTTTATATATAACTTTAATTTTGTTTCTTCTATCTCCCGTTCGAGAAATATGATATGCTCTTTTAGACTGTCAATTTCGCTTTTTATCACAGCTTTCTCAGCAGTTAAAGAAGCACGCACCGCAATTAAACTATCGCGTTGTAGGTTAAATTGTTCTGGAGTTATTTGAGCCGATAAAGAAATGTTAATAATTAAGAACAGAAAAAATATATTTATACCAAAGGACATTTTTTTTCCTAATAGATTTTTGTTGAACAATAAGTATAATAATATAAATAATGTTGCTGTAAATCTACTTAATACTTTATGCTTTTCCTTCGATAAGGAAAATTCTTTTTAATATTTTTTCCTTAAATTCGTTTAAATATTATTTAATGCGTATAAAATTCCTATTATAATTTGTCGGAGCATATGTGAAAAACAGATGTGAATGGTGCGGGTCGGACGCACTTTATACTAAATATCATGATGAAGAGTGGGGAGTTCCGCTTCACGATGATCAAAAATTATTTCAGCTTCTTTTGCTGGAAGGCGCACAAGCCGGTTTAAGCTGGATAACAATCCTCAGGAAAAGAGAAAACTATATAAAAGCATTCGATAATTTTAACCCGGAAAAAATGGTGAATTACGATGAACAGAAGCAGATAGAACTTCTTAATGATCCCGGTATTGTTCGGAACAAGTTAAAAGTAAATGCATTTATTATAAACGCCGGACTCTACCTCAAAACAAAAGTGGAATTCGGCTCGTTCGATAGATATATCTGGCAGTTCGTCGATCACAAACAAATAATTAACAGGTGGAAATCTTTGAAAGAACTTCCCGCAAAAACTCGTGAATCGGATTTAATGAGCAAGGATCTAAAAAAGCGGGGATTCAAATTTGTCGGTTCAACAATCTGTTACGCTTTTATGCAGGCTTCGGGTATGGTGAATGACCATGTTGTTGATTGTTTTAGATATAAAGAATGCATCGAATGAAGATAGGTTTGATCCGTCATTTTAAAGTAGATGTTCGTTCCCAGAATTTTTTGAATTCTTCCGGCTTCGATGAATCTATGAGGAATTACGACAGAGCGGAAATTATTCCGAAGAGAGTTGAACTTACAAACAATGAATGGCAGCGCTGCATTTCAAGCACGCTTCCAAGGGCTAAGGAAACAGCGTCCGCAATTTTTAGCGGTGAAATATTATTCACGGATATGCTTGTGGAAGTCCCGATGAGATCGTTTTGGAATACAGATATAAAAATACCTTCATTTATCTGGCATATCGGGGCAAGAATTGCATGGAAACGAAATCATTCTTCGCAAATTGAAACTTACGCGGCTACCCAAATACGGGTGAATGAATTTATAGAAAAATTTATCCGCAGCAACGACAAAAACACATTGATAGTTACGCACGGTTTTTTTATGCGTCAATTGTATAAGGCACTTATAAAAGAAGGATTTGAAGGCAAGATAGATGAAGTTCCGAAGAACGGAGTTGTTTATGTGCTCAGCAGGTAATTATTCTATTCCCCATTCAATTACCTCGATCATCACTTCTGCAAGCCCGATTTCTACCATATCAAGTTCGATTGCTGCCCCGAGAGAAAGATCAATTATTCGATCCGGATACTGAGGCATCCTATCATTAATTCTTAAAATTACACTTCGATTGTTTAACAAGTTTGTAACACGAATCATCGTCTCCATCGGGTAGGTTGGATGAGCGGCCGTTAATCCATGCATGTCATAAACCTCACCGTTGTAAGTGATTTTTTCATTGAACTCATCAGCATAAAATGAAGCGGTTCCTATTGCTGACTCCAAAGGCTTGAAATCATCACCAAAAACAGAATCATTTATTTCCAACTCCGGTATATCTTTGTATCTTACTTTAGTTTCAGTTTTATCGTCTTTCTCTTCTTGCTTTTGTGATGTAGTAAACTTTGGCGAGGGTCCGCAACCCGCAAAGATTATTGGCAATAGTAAGAGGAAGACAATATATTTTAAGCCACGATTCATATTGTTAAGCTTGATTGATTTTTTTAATATAGTAAGAAAAGAGACAAAAATAATCAGAATAATTTAGGACTTATGTGAAGTTAAAAGCCCCCAATACCTTTGTTATAATTTTTTCGCTGATGCTGTTTGTTGCAATTCTAACTTGGATACTTCCAGCCGGAGAATTTGACAGATACGAAAAAGACGGAAGAAGTTTGGTTCAACCGAATTCATATCACGTTGTTGAATCATCAGAACAGAATGTTGATGCACTCTTGATGGCTCCGATAAGAGGTTTCAGCGAAGCCGCTTTAATTATTGGTTTTGTGCTGATTGTTGGCGGAGTTTTTTCGGTTATTCAAAAAACAAAGGTTGTGGATGCTTCAATAATAAAACTTGCAAAAGCACACAGCAAACATAAGATAATAAGAATATTAATAATTCCGATTTTTATGCTTGTTTTTTCGCTCGGCGGTGCAGTGTTCGGGATGAGCGAAGAGATAATTCCTTTTATTCTGATCTTCGTTCCTATGGCAATGATGCTCGGCTATGATTCTGTGGTTGGCGTGGCAATTCCTTTTGTGGGTGCGGGAGTTGGATTTGCCGGAGCTTTTCTCAATCCTTTCACTGTGGGGATTGCCCAAGGAATTTCAGAGGTACCGCTGTTTTCAGGGATGGAATACAGAATAGTTGTTTGGTTTATTCTAACTGTGGTTGCAGTTACTTTCGTTCAGTTGTATGCTAACAAAATTAAAGCCGATCCTACAAAAAGTCCTACATATGAACATGATTTACGAAAGCGAAACGAGTTAAACAACGGAAGTTTTGATGAGAATCAATCATTCACAAACCGACACAAAATTGTAATGATTGTTTTTTCGATTGGTATGCTCCTTCTGGTTTTCGGGGTTTTGGAATACGGCTGGTTCATCGAGGAAATTTGTGCACTCTTTTTAGGATTGGGTTTGGTTGTGGGTGTTGTGGGCGGACTTTCAGCTAAAGAGATTTCCGACGCAATGGTTAAAGGCGCTAAAGATTTAATCGGAACAGCGTTAATAATTGCGCTTGCAAGGGGAATACTTGTTGTTGCTTCGGACGGGAAAATAATCGATACGATTTTATACTATCTCTCTTTGCCGATAGCGGATCTTCATCCAATTCTGTCCGCTCAGGCAATGTTTATCGTTCAGTCGGCAATAAATTTTTTCGTACCTTCGGGAAGCGGGCAGGCTGCTTTGACTATGCCGATTATGGCGCCGCTCGGTGATCTTGTAGGTGTTTCGCGGCAGACGGCTGTTTTGGCGTTCCAATTCGGTGATGGATTCACAAATTTGATTATTCCAACTTCCGCAGTTACAATGGGTGTTTTAACACTTGCTGAAATTCCATGGGAAAAATGGGCAAAATGGATGCTTCCGCTTCAATTGATTCTTATTGCAGCCGGATTGATTTTACTCGCTCCGCCATATTTTCTGGGTTGGTGAAGTCGTTTAATGTTGATTGTTTTCTCAATTTGTATTTTATTGAGATTGAATAAGTAAAAGGAGAAATCATGAAAAGAGTTCTTGCAGCGATCGATTTTTCAAAAGTTACAAAAGCTGTAGTAGAAGCAGCTATTAAAATTGTTAAGAACAATGATGGAAGTCTCAGACTTCTGCACGTAGCCGAACCGCCACCCGATTTTATTGGGCAGGAAGTAGGTCCTCAAGTTATCCGCGATCAAAAAGCAAAGGAGATAAAGGAAAGTCACAGAATGCTTTCAGATCTTGCAAAGCAAATCCGTGATGAAGGAATTGATGTCGAAGAATTCTTAATTCAGGGTCCTACCATAGACGTGATCCTTAATCAAGCCGAAAAATTTGAAGCGGATTTAATTGTGCTGGGCACTCACGGAAAAAACGCGCTGGAAAGAGTTTTAATGGGAAGCACTTCCGAGGGAGTTATTCACAAGACGAAAATTCCGGTGTTGATAATTCCATCAAAGGAAAGTTAATGCTTGATTATTGGCAGACTAATGAATAGAAATTATTCTTTACTCGTTTCACTGACTGTTTTAATTTTGTTTATTTCTGCGGTATCAGTAATTAATGCTCAAGATTCAACTTCAGTATTAAAGCAGATTGATGAACTAAAAAGCAGACTCGATTCCCTCGAAGCTCTAATTAAAAACATTGATATTGATTCCTTGAAAAATACAATAGACGCCGGTCAACTAAAGAAATCATCAACCGACAGCGTAAAAGCTGGCGATTTGCTCTCTGAAATAACTACGTTCTTCTCATTCAACGAACAGGAGCAAAGTTCAAAAAGAAAGAGGATAGATGAGCTGCTGCAGGAATTGAGAAGTCAACCCGGCATATTAAATTTTAATGGTGATTTAACTTCAATTCTGCATTTAAATACCGGGGAAGAAAAATTTACAACCGGAAGCGGATCCTTTGATTTATTCATGTTTGTAAATTTTGGGGAAAACATAAATCTTTTCGTTGATGTTGAAGCAATAGGGGGAGACGGTCCCGACAAACAAATTCAATCCTTTTCGAATCTAAACGGCGATGCCGGCTCGCTTCAGAATTTGGACGGGAGCGATATTCTTCACGTGCTTGAAGCATGGATAGACATTAAACTTCTCGACGATTGGGTTCAAGTAACCGCAGGTAAAATTGATCTCACTAATTATTTCGACATCAACTCCGCCGCAAATGATGAGACAATGCAGTTCATCTCCGGTTCGTTTATTAACAGCAGTGCATTTCCCGTTCCTTCAAATTCCCCCGGGCTTCGCGCACTTGTGAATTTCAAAAATGTTTTCAGGTTTCAAATTGGATTGGTGAGCGCTGATAATTCGGGCGATGATCTCTTCGACGAACTTTTTAAGATTGTTGGAACCGAACTGGATACCGATTTCGGGAAAGGATTTTACGGAAACATTCATTTCTATGCATATAAAGACGGAACGGTTAAAGATGCAACAGGTTACGGATTTTCATTGGGCGGGAATGGTTGCCGATCAGTTTAAACTTTTTGGAAGATGGAATGAGAATAATCTGAATTATGCACAGCTTCACCCTATAAGGAAAGCAGTTAGTATCGGGGCTGAATTTGATTTTAGTCTTTTAGAAAAGAATTTTCTTTTAGGCGCGGCTTACGGAATCAACGAACCTTTCGACGGTTCGTTAAAGAACGAAAATATCCTTGAAGCATTTCTAAGATGTCAGTTGAATGATTGGATTTACTTATCTCCTCATGTTCAAATCTTAAATAATGCTTTCGGACAAGCTGATAACTATTTTTTGACGGCATTTAGAACCCAGATAAATTTTTAGAAATCATAATAGTGTTAAGGATGCATCATAACTTCGTGTCTTGTTTTTTCAAGAGCATCTCTGATGCTGTTGAAGTTTTCCTTTAGCTCGTTAAGCGGAATTTTTCGAGCATCCTCTTTTGCGCTTCTGAATCTTTCATACATGATTTCTAAACTTGATTTTTTTGCCTTCAAATCCTGAAGTTCGTTAAGCAATTCATACGGAATTACATTTGCTGCGTTAATTGCTTGACCTTCAACGACAATGAAATCATCATCCCATTTTTTCATATTAACGGCAATTTCATCAAGGTAGTTGATGTTGTTGTCCATAACCCTTCTCCCGTTGTTGCGGTTATTAATTATAGACAAAAATCGAATGAAAATGTTCCTAATTATTTGCCGAATATCAAATGATTGTCTAAGAAATCCCTCTATGCGTCCCTATGAACAAGATCGGGTGAAAATGCTGGAAGGCAAACCGAGATGTAGTCGGCTCCTTCATCCCCGGGAGTAAAATATTGGATCCATTCTCCTTTTTTGGTGATAACAGCTTCACCTTCTTCAACAATTATTGTCCCCGATTTTTCGGTTTTTACGTGAAGTTCGCCTGCGAGAACCAGCGTATATTCATCAAATTCCGGGCGCTGTCCGGGCTCAATCCAACCAGCGGGACTTTTCATCCTTGCAATGCTTATTTCAGAACTCCCGGAATTAACATTTCCGATATACTCTCTGATTATTTTAGGTTTGCTGCCCGCAGCTTCTATAACCGACGAAGTGTTTATTTTAATTGGCATTTTATTTCTCCTTTCCGTGAATGATCCAATTGCCGTTCTCAAGCACTGCCCTTCCTCCCCGCGGAAGAAAATTATCAAGAACATCCTTCGGCGCTTTTTTCATTCCGATTAAACAAGCAAAAAAGGTAGCATGAACGACAAGAAGTAGATTCTTAAGATTTGAATATTTTTGATATATGGTTTCTGCTCTTTTAATTACGTCATTGTAACTTTCGCCTTCCGGGAAGCTTTTCGACCGGTTTCCAAAAAACCAGTCTTCCAAAGTATTGTGATACAATTGAAGATTCCCGTTTTCGCTTTCCGGTTTTCCGTCAAGTTTTCCAAGATCAACTTCCAGCAATGCTTCGTCGATTGAGATTGGAATAGACAACCTTTCCGCAATTATCTCTGAGGTTTGAATTGCACGTTTTGAGGGACTTGAGATAATTTGAGTAAGATTTAATTTACTGTAGTACTCAATTTGCGAAAGAATCTGAATTTTCCCGGTTTCTGTTATATGCGGATCGTAAGTGCGGCATGCAAAAATATGTTTTGCATTAGCTTCACTTTCACCATGACGCTGTATGTACATATTTTTTCCAATTAACGAAAAATGATTTTTGAAAGTACGATATTAACTTTGTTTGCGCAAATTAGAAAGTTATAAACATAGTTAGCAAAGTGAATAAAGAAACTTAATTTTGTCCGCTGTTTTGATAATTATCTTACCAAGATGATTTTAATAGAACACACATAAATCTGAGCTAATTTGGGTTTCACTGATTTTTATAAGAAAATTTCAACACGTTCATTCGATTGATGCAACAACAGCGTTTTAGGCAGCTGATTAAATTATTTTCTACTACCTATTTTGCCAATATCATTTTTTTTGATTCGACAAATTCATTAGCCAATAACTTATAAATATAAACACCACTAGCAAGTCCTTGTGCATTAAAGGTAACACTATAAGTACCGCTTTGCTTCTTTTCATTAACAAGGGTTGTGATTACTCTGCCAAGTGTGTCATAAACTAATAATCTAATATTTACT
>JAGFIY010000156.1 GCA_024103215.1 Melioribacteraceae bacterium
AATTACATAAATAATGAATGATTTTATAGAAACAAGAGATTGGTTAAATCAACGGTTCAAACAAACTAACAGCGAAGGTGTGTTTTTTGCACATCAACCCATTTATGGGTTCCGGGACTTAAATAGCGAAAGATATGTGGTTAACAGGATAATTGTTACTTACAATATCCTAATAGCACTATCTAATATAGATTTTAATACATTTGCAGACATTGGCGGCGCCGAGGGATATAAAGCAGCTCTTGTTAATAAAGTCTTTAATGCGGATGTTATTTCATGTGATCTTTCGGAAGAGGCATGTAAAAGGGCAAATGAAATTTACGGTATAAAGACAAAGCAAGTTGATATCCAGAATCTGGATTTTAATGATGAGGAATTTGACGTTGTCTTGTGTAGTGAGACGCTTGAGCATGTACCTGACTTGGAAAAGGCAACCGGCGAATTACTAAGGATAGCCAAGAAAGCTGTAATAATCACTGTTCCAAATGAATCGATAGAAACAGTAGAAAAGAACAAAAGATCCGGCAGACATCACGAACATATACACTCGTTTGATGAGGAGACTTTCGATAATATGAAATATGATATACATAAAGTTGAGTGTACGAAAATTCTTCACCCAATTTTGAATATTCCTTCAGCCCTTGTTGAAGCCAAAAAGAAAAATGTTGATGAGGTTTCGTATTCCCGTTTCACTGTTAATATTTATAATTTTGTAGTTCCTATACTCCGACGAACTTTTGGATCAACAGCCTTAAAAGGGATTCTTTGGATTGATCGATTTTTAAAAAACACAAATCTTACAAACAATGGATTTCTGTTCCTTCTCGCAAAAGATAAAGATATTTATAAAGACCTTGTAGATGTAGAGATCAAGGATATTCTAGATTTCAAAGTGCCATATCATTATCCTTACAAAGAAGAGTAGAAAATCGATTTTCAAATTCTATAAACTTATCAAATCACTGTAGATTACAAACGCCATAAGCATAAGTATCATTACTAATCCGGCAAATTGAATTCCTTCTTTTATCTTTACCGGAAGTTCTCTTCTTATAATACCCTCGATAATAATTATCACCATATGCCCGCCGTCTAATACCGGGAACGGGAGTATATTTATAATAGCAAGACTCAAACTTAACATTGCCAAAAAGAATAAGAAGGAAACGATACCCGTATCGGCTGACTCCGCTGCAAACTTTGCGATTTTTACCGGACCGCCGAACACTTGATTGAACTGAACATCACCGAATATCACATTCCTGAAAAGCTGAAAGGTAAGAATCGTATATTGCCCGATGTTTGTAATACTTTGCGCAAACGATTCAAAAAATCCGTAGGTCTGATAATTGTACGGACCAAGATAAGCTCCGTCCGCGATAGTAACTCCGATCATTCCCTCAAATCCCGGAGTAACAGCCGTGTAAACGGTATCCTTTCCTCGAAGTATTACTAGCGGAATTTCGATTTCTTTATTGGATGAAATTATTTCGGTTGCCTCAAATCTTGAGTTTAATTCAATGCCATTAAGTTCAAGAAACACGTCTCCCGGTTCAATTCCCGCATCGAGAGCAGGGGAGTTCTCGAGCACATCGGTTATAACCGGTTTAACGAATGCCGAGGTTAAAAATATTCCCTGCTGTGATTGATCGGCAATCAGTTTAGAAGGGAGGGAGATAGTCGTGTCTTTTCCATTTCTAAGAATATTTACTTTTACATCGTTTCCGATATTATCGATAAAAATTCCGTTTAGAACCTCTTCCCAGTTAGATACTTCTTTTCCGTTTACCGAGATTACTTTATCGTTCGTTTGGAAGCCGGCTTGATGTGCAACACTTTCTTCAGTCACAAAACCAATGGTTGTAGTTTCTCTGACAAGTTTACCCTGGTAAAAATTAATTCCCCAAAAGATGAGAACAGCAAGTGTTAAATTCATCATAACGCCTGCAGTAATAACAAACAATTTTTGATAAGTAGGCTTTGCTCTAAATTCATAAGGCTTAGGTTCTTTATCCGCAAAGTCGGTACTGAAACTTTCGTCAACCATTCCTGCAATTTTAACGTAACCGCCTAAAGGAAGCATGCTTAATCTATAATCAGTGTGCCCTTC
>JAGFIY010000160.1 GCA_024103215.1 Melioribacteraceae bacterium
AAAAAATGATAAGCATCACACTTAATAATTTTATAATTTTCTTGTTGATAATAAAGCTTATATTTTTATTTTGTGAAAAATATAAGTAACTAACTGTTGCAGCGAAAATTGTTGTGGTGATTTTTATGATATAACTGGATTGGGAATAACTTGAGATTGTTCCACTAATTAACTGCAGCATCCAGCTGAGCACAAACACGGGTTCAAGAAAAGAACGTGGGGGCTTTTTAAGATAATTCATTATCAAAATTAGTTCTTTTTTTGGCTACAAAATAGATAGATAATTCAACTTAGTAAATAAATTAAAAATTTCGTGACGAAAGAATCGGTTAAATATATTTTTTTTATTGATCTTACCTTATATCTTCTTGCATTCTTTGCATCCTTTGCACTGATGAGAAGGGGAGATTTTTCTGCATTAATCTACCAGTTGTTTTTCTTCGTTTTTCTTGCATCTTGGTTTATTTCCGGATTACTTACAAACAAGTTTACATTTTCTCTCGATACGAAAAAAGAGGTCAATACCTTCAAAACCCTTGTCAAATCTTTTGTGTTGTTTTTGGGGTTAATTGCCATACTATCTATGATATTTGACTTGCAGCAGATATCGAGACATATAATTGGTGTTTCTGTTGTACTGGGATTTTTATTGGAGATATTGTTTTTTTCTACTCATAATTTTAAAATACCTAAAGTTAATCTGAAAGACGTACTGCCAAAAAATTATTTCAGGTTTTTTGTCGAACTTGTGATTTATTTGTTGATTTTGATTTTTCTTATTGAGGATAGACTTAGGCTTTATACTATTATTGATGCCCGTAGTGAATTATTAATCGTTTTTGAAGTATTGATATGGTTTGTTCTTAGTTCGATATTTCACCAGTTTGCAGCCATCGATTATAAAGAGAGCTTAATTTATAATCTTTGGGGCTACATAAAAGTTTATATTTCGCTTGCGTTGATTTATATTTTTCTCATTTTCTTTTTACGAGTTCCTTCCGATCATACTTATATAATTTGCCTCGGCTGTATCTCATACTTTCTTGTTTCAGGTTTCTTGATTACTTACGAATACTTGATTCGCAAACCCGCAAATACTGATGTGGTGGTTACAAAGTTGAGAAATGTTTCCGTACTTGCAGATATTGAACATCTTCCGGAATTAACAAACGGCTCTGCTGCAGTAGAAGATAGTTACGAAGATCAAAATTTATCACAAAACTCGCTTACAGAAAGATTAAAAAATGTGTTTTTAAAGAGAGATCCGGATCTTTTCGATTTTATTAAACGGCACGTGCCGCTTTCTAAGATAAGCGATATAAGATATTTAGTACTTAGAAGTGCGGATTATTATAACATCGAAGTATTGGATGAAAATTCCATCGATTTTTTTCTCAATCTGCACGAATTGAACGATCAGAGGAGAATCAATGAATATCTTATAAAATTGAATACTTCTATCCATCTCAATGGTTATTATGTCGGCAAAATTCAAACTATAAAGTTAAAGCGTCAGTATCTGTTTTCGCATTATTCGTCAACTTTGGCAAGTGTGATTTATTTTTATGATTTTCTTTATCGCAGGGTTTCACCAAAACTTCCGGTGATTCGAAAAGCTTATTTCTTTGTGTCCAAAGGAAGAAACCGCTCTCTTTCATTTGCTGAAGGTTTGGGCAGGCTTTACTTTTGCGGCTTCAAAGTGCTGGCAGTAAAAGAGATCGGTCAGTATCTTTATTTCATTTCTCAAAAAATTGCGGAACCCAAGGACGATAAAAATCCTTCTTACGGTCCTTTGATCAAACTTAGAAGATCGGGCAAGAACGGTAAGCCAATTAACGTGTTTAAACTAAGAACTATGCATCCTTATTCGGAATATCTTCAAAGTTTTATTTATGAGAATATGAAATTGAAAGAAGGCGGAAAATTTAATAACGATTTTAGAATAACTTATTGGGGAAAAATTTTAAGAAAATTGTGGATTGATGAACTTCCGATGTTTATTAATTTCTTCAGAGGTGATCTTAAACTTGTCGGTGTGAGACCCCTCAGCAGGCAGTATCTCGAACTTTATCCTGTAGAGTTCCGAAGCTTTAGAAATAAATTTAAACCGGGACTAATCCCGCCGTATTACGTCGATATGCCGAAGGAAATTTGCGAGATTGTAGAATCTGAAAAAAAATATCTAGAAGCATATCAAAAAAATCCAATTGGAACAGATTTTAAGTATTTTGTGAAGGCTGTTTATAATATTTTTGTAAGAAAAGCCAGAAGTTCATGACCGTGTTGTACATGTCTTGTCCTGTCATTGCATGCTCCGATAGAAACAGAGCCTTGTCTGGACAAAACAATAATTCCTGCTATGTGATACTCAGCAGAAATTCTGACTCCGGGCTGCTGACTTCTATGTCTATCAGTGTTACATTTTTAATCAAAATAAATAAACAATAATTTGAATATAATTCTTTTATAGTTAATGATATGAAAATAATTTCAGTTGTTGGTGCAAGACCAAATTTTATGAAAGTTGCTCCCATTTATCGAGCATTCAATAAATATAATCAATCATCCAATCAGTTGGTTGCTGAGCCTGGTCGAAGTACGGTTGCTGAGCCTGGTCAAAGCACGGTTGCTGAGCCTGGTCGAAGCACGGTTGCTGAGCCTAGTCGAAGTACGGTTGCTGAGCCTGGTCGAAGCACGGTTGCTGAGCCTGCTCGAAGCACGGTTGCTGAGCCTGGTCGAAGCACGGTCAATCATCTCATCTGTCATACAGGTCAGCATTATGATGAAAAAATGTCGAAGATTTTCTTTGATGATCTCGAACTGCCAAAACCTAATTATTATTTGGGAGTAGGCGGAGGTTCTCACGCTGAACAAACTGCCAGAATTATGATCGAGTTCGAAAAAGTGCTTATAAAAGAATCGCCTGATGCAATAATTGTTGTTGGAGATGTTAACTCCACTATCGCTTGCGGCTTGACGGCAAAAAAATTGGGTGTGTCATTAATTCACGTTGAAGCCGGATTGAGAAGTTTTGACATGGACATGCCGGAGGAGATTAACAGAATTTTAACCGATAGAATTTCGGATTTGCTTTTTGTTACCGAAAAAAGCGGCATCGAAAATCTTCTGCGGGAAGGCACTCCGGAGGAGAACATTCACTTTGTGGGTCACGTTATGATTGACAGTCTTGTGTATTATCTTCCCAAAATTAAAAATTCAAAGATACTTGAGGAGATGAATTTAAGTGCAGGCGAATTTGTTCTTGTTACTTTGCATAGACCGAGTAACGTAGATGAGAAGGAACCGCTTGAAAAGTTAGTACAGTTCTTCAACCGGATAGCCGAAAAACGTAAAGTTGTCTTCCCGGTTCATCCTAGGACAAAAAATAATCTTAAGCGGTATGATTTGGACAATCTGATTAACGATGATGTAATACTTTGCGATCCGATTGGCTATCTTGATTTTCAAAATCTGTTGATGAATTGCGGGGTTGTAATCACAGACAGCGGTGGCATTCAAGAAGAATCTACATATTTGGGAGTACAATGTATAACTCTGCGAAACAGTACTGAAAGACCTATCACTTCCGAGGTTGGTACAAATCAAGTGGTGGGCACCGATTTGGACAAAGCTTACGCTGTATTCGAAAAAATTATCGGTGGGGATATAAAACAAGGCTCAATTCCTGAACTATGGGACGGCCGCGCCGCAGAACGAATTGTTGAAACCATAATTTAGGAAGTAAGAATTAGGAAATAAGAAATAAGGATAATATAAGATTGAGAAGTAATGAAAAATTATCGCCAAGGTTACTCAACTTCTCAGTTCAAGTATTGAAATTTCTTGGAGAAGTTAGAACTTATCGGGAAACAGATGTAATAAAGTATCAATTATCAAGATCGGCAACCTCAATCGGTGCAAATTATGAAGAATCTCAAAGTTCCTCAAAACCAGAATTCAAACTAAGAATTAGAATTTGTATTAGAGAAGCGCTTGAAACAAAATATTGGCTGACAATTTGCAAGGAATTAAAAATTGGTGATGAAGTTTTGGTAAGTAAATTGATAGATGAAAATATTCAGTTAGTAAAGATCTTAAGAGCAATATATAAGAAAACATCAAACTGATTTTACTATATTTTTATTAATTCTTAGTTCTTATTTCTTTTAAAAATTCATAATAATGGAAAAATTACTTTCATGAAAACATTCGCACTAACGGGAGCCGCCGGTTACATTGCCCCGCGGCACTTAAAAGCAATACACGAAACCGGGAACGAGCTTATTGCTGTTCTCGATCCGTTCGATTCGGTTGGAATTCTTGATTCAT
>JAGFIY010000163.1 GCA_024103215.1 Melioribacteraceae bacterium
CGGAATGCTCGCACGAATCGGTTTTAGGTTTTATTATTAATTGAAGACCTTGAACATTCTCAAGGTCTTTTCGATTTTATATGTTTACTCTAAATGAACCGATGAAATTTATTCCCGGAGCGGTAATTCCCGAACTGTAAGGTCGATAGCGCTGATCAGTAATATTCTCAATTCCAAAATTAAGCTGATATCTATCGAACAAAAGATAACCCAGCTTTAGATTTAGTGTGTACCAAGCCGGCGAGTAAGGATTTCCGTTTTCATCAAGAGCATAAATAACTTTTGAACGTTCAGAAGGCGCGAGATCATCATAGCTTACTTCGCCATTGTATTCTGCATAAATCATCGCATTAAAATTATCCTTCGTAAAGATTAAACGGGTAGTTCCATACCAGGGAGGTGCATGCCGCAAAGGAACTTTATTTCCGTCATCGTCTTCTTCCTCACCGCTTTGCCAGCTCAACTTTGACACAAATTCAAAATTTTCAGCAAACCTAAAATCAATTCCTCCTTGAATTCCCCACACTTGTGCGAAGGCTGCATTTTGAATTGCTTCGACCTTGCTTAAAGTTCCGTCGTAGAAAATGCTGTCGGCTCCGTTAAGCATAAAATCTCTTCTCACGAGGGCATCATCGAGATATGAATAAAATGCTGTAACATCAACCTTTAAGTTTTTTCCTAAAGTTTTTGCCAATCCAAGCTCGGTCGAGTATATATACTCTGATTTTAAATCAGGGTTAGGTACAATTACCGCACCCGGTTCGGAATCAAAAATCTTCCCTACGTCGTCGATGTTTGGTGCTCTAAATCCTGTTGACAGATTTAGATTTATCTGCCAACTCGGATCGGGATGCCAAACGAGTCCGGCACTTCCCGTCAATGCTCCGGTTGTTAAATCAGCATCTGTAAATGGAAACGGAAAAAATGTAGTGTCAAACTCCGCTTGAAGATAAACAACATTATATCTCATTCCGGCTTGAAGAATTAATTCTTTGCTCAGTTTGTTTTTGTAAGTAACATATGCTCCGTACGAATTCCAAATAGACCCGTCTGGATACCTTGTGCTGAGCGGTGAAGAAGAACCGTCTTTTATATTTTCCGATTCCGCAATTGATGTAACTTTATTGAAAACAGTTTCAACACCGTAATAAAGTTGCGATTCTTCGCTTAGCTTCTTTACTAAATCAAGGTTTGCTGAAACAGCATTCACTTTTTCTGTTCGGTGACGAAGCATCGTACTGTTGAATCCCCTATCGTGTCTGCTTTCTTCAAAAAATTGATAAGCAACAATCAGTTTTGTGAAATCATACAATCCGTTTTCACGGTAATTCGTAATAGACAAAGAATTCATCATCCATTTTTGAGGACCGTAAAACCATTGAGCAGATCTTGGATTATCACCTCTTAGTTCAATCAGTCTATCATAACGTGGAACATCCGAAACTCTTGAATAATGAAACCCATAATTAAACTCCAAATCATTATTTGGTTTAAATCTAACTTTCTGCATCAGGTTAAACTGCCCATACCCTGAAAGTTTCTGCAGTTCGGGATCGTCGTTTGTTATCATGGTATCTTTGTCATTTATTCTATCCTGATAAAAGGTTCGAAGATAATCATCAGGTCCGTTGCTTCCCATCCTTAAATCACCAAAATGAGAAAAGCTTGCACTGGTTAAAAATCCCCATTTTTCCAAACCGATACCGACATGAAAATGTCCCATCTTTTCGTTGTTAGCCGATGAGTATCTTGTAGTAGCAGCTCCGTTAAACAGAGTTTGCCCGCTGTAAGAAAATTGCGGGACAAGAGTGCTGAATTCCATAATCCCACCGATCGCATCGCTACCGTACATTACAGATCCGGGGCCGAAAACAACTTGTGCGTTCGTGAGCGAATTTGCATCCAGTGAAATTACATTTTGAATATTTCCGCTTCTAAAAATTGCGGTGTTCATTCTTATATTGTCAACAACTATCAGAACACGGTTTGTTGCAAATCCCCTTATCATCGGACTTCCGCCCCCAAGTTGACTTTTCTGAACATAAACGTTTCCTGACTGCATCAGCATATCTGCAGTAGTTTGAGGATTTTGAAACTGAATATCTTTAGGCGTAATTATTTCGATTACATTCGAAGCATCTCCTCGATCTTCGCCCCAGCGTTTTGTAGAAACAACAACATTCGCCAACGGAATTGCGGATTCACTCATATAAACGATATTATTGTTTGCAACTATCTCATCGTAACTTTTTTCAGTTAACTCGTAACCGATCAATCTAAATATTATCTTTGTGCTCCCTTTAAGCGAACTTATGTTTACTTTACCGTTTGCATCTGTTGAGAGCGATCTATTTAAATCGCTGCTGTAAATTGCTACATATTCCAAAGGTCTTTCGGTCGCTGAATCTATAACCGTAACCACCTGTGCGAATATATTACCGGCAAAGAGTAAACAAAGAAATAGTATTACTCTCATCATACATCCAAATTTTTTTGAGTTTAGTTAAACTTATTTTCTTAAAAAAAATGAAAATGGATTAACTAAATTGGGGCGGGTGTATAATTGTAGGATAATACCCATAAAGTATTGAAGGATTATATTGTATTTCAAGTTTACGATAATCGGAGGGATAGTTAACAATCTCATAGGAATTTGAAATTGTATATAATAAACTTATCGAATCAAGAATTTTTACTGCTTGATTTTTCTTTTCGGGATTTTTATTAAGATAGTCGCTTAAATATTCATCAAGATTAGCGAACAAACGGCTTTCCTTAAAATCGTGAATACAATGAAACGCAGCTGATTTGTTATTTATTTCGAAGCGAACAACATCGTACATTTCACCTTTGTACCTGAACTCGTTTTCTTTTATCCAGAGAAAATCATCAGCAACCACGTTGCCTTCTTCATTGAGCGGGAATGTAAATTTTATTAAATCCTTTTCGTCAACCCCTTCTTTGATTAACTTCTTTACCTCGTACTTATACTTTTTCTCGAAGGACTTGAACATCACAAAGAAAAGTTGTCCTTGAAAAAGAAGCAAAAAAATCATCACGATTTTGATGAGATTATTTACAACATATTTTAAGGGTTTTCGTACCAAGAAATTTATGTTTCCCGCTAAATATTTAAGCAGTAAGATTACAAAATATATATTGCTTTTCAACACAAAAGCCGATAAAATACAATTTTCTCTTTACCGGTATTTTTTAAGACTTATGTTACAATAAATTTTTTGACCACGCTTCTCTAAGCTTTGATTGTTCAGGAGTTAAATCCTTATCGACCGAAAACACGTGTTTCTCGGTTCTTGTTTGAAATATTCCCGAAAGCGTTAGAATCTCATCTCCGCGTTTAACCTTAATTTCATATTCATCTCCTACTTTCTTTTCGGCAAAGAAATTGTTTATAACGGATTGAATATTGGAAATTGATATACCCTCCCCAAAGATTTCCATTATTTGATCGCCGTCTCGAAATCCGTACTCTTTTGCTTTATCCGAAACTTGGACAAGAATAAGTTTTTCTCCGTCTAAGCCGATCGACATTCCCAACCCCGGCCGACTATCCTTTGACTCCGCCTCCGCTTGATAAGAAAATCCAAGTTTTTTTAGGTAAGACGCAACCGGCAAAGGCTCCGATCCAAGTATGTATTTTTCGATGAAAATTTTCACTTCAGGATAAGTCCGTTCAACTAAAATATCGAAGAAATCTTCCTCCGGAAACGGTTTGTTTTTTCCAAACTCCTTTAATAGTTGAATGAAGACTTCCCGAAATCCTATCCTACCGTCCGAAAGCTCAAGTAATTCTATATCAAGACACATTGCGGTAAGTGCACCTTTGTTATAAAAGTTACCAAAATTGCTGTAACCTTTTTCATCATAAGCGGACATGCTCATTTCATATAAACTTACATCCTGATTGAAGTTATCGTTAATCCTCATTTTTTTCGTAACATCATTAAGATATTCCTCATAATTTATCACTCCGCCTCTAAGCTGAGTTATAGTTGATGCCCATTCGGTTACCCCTTCGTACAGCCAAACGTGCTGCGAGGGAGTGGGTTCAATAAAATTAAATGTATGAATAATTTCACTATGAAGATTTAACGGAGTTAAAATATGAAGGAATTCGTGAGCCATAATGTTTCTTAAATTATGAAGACCATTTTCGTCCATCGGAAGAACGTAAAGTGAACTCAAGTTATGTTCCAATGCTCCAGCGGTGTACAGCTTATTATCCGCAAATGTTTTCTGATCAATAAGCGCCATCAAAAATTTATAATGAGGGGCAGCTTTGAATCCAACAAATTGATTTGAAGATTGCAGCACTTCCTCAGCCATACTTAAAATTCTTTGTGCATTGATTGATGAATCCGGTGAATAAACATAAATTTCAACTGGTATTTCTGCCACGTTAGTTTCTGCAAGAGTGAGCTCACCCAATAATATCGGTGAATCGGCTAGGTGATCATAATTTTCCGCAAAGAAATACCCTCTGTCATTTGATTCAAGCGAAGTTCCTATTTTCCAATTAGGATTGTATTCAATTTTTAATTCGATGGGATTGGATTGAAGTCCTTCAAAGTAACCCAGAACACCATAAGTATTTATGGAGACGAAATCCTTCTCAATTCCGGTTCCACTCATTGGAGCGACAGGGTGTCCCTCAATCTCAGAACCGAATGTGTCATCAATCTTATATTTAATCTCCGCCAAATTTTCTGGCTCTAATATATGCCAACTGTTCGACGAAAGTTTTTGGAGTTCAATTTCATTTCCGTTACCGTCAAAACCCTTAATATCCGTTACAAATCTGCCGAAATCCATAATTTGATAGGTTCCCGGAGCAGTGGCAGGCAGGTGATACATTGAATTTTCTGAAGTTAATCCAGAGGTTTTGACCGTGACATCAAATAAATCATCCGATAAATCGGTTAGATCGATATAATAATTAACATCTGCAGATGAATTATGATTTTCAATTTTTGCCGAGCTGCAGCCGACAATAAAAATCAGCAGGATTACAAACTTAAGTTTATTCATTTTCCCCCCAAAGAACTTATTATGCGATAAACAAAAGTTTGACGTACTAATCGGATAGAAAGTTAGATTTTCGGAATGAAAATAAATAGGGTGATTTTGTAAGCTATACTAGCTAATTACTTATAATAAGTTATTGAATTAGCTATGAAATAAAGAATCATCGAAATGAAATACTGCCGATAGTCCGACTAATTTATTATCATATCGATCTTATCGATTGCCGAAACTTCGTTGATTACAAGAGGGTCTTTGTTGTCTTCCAAATGATATGATTTTTCCCCCGGGTAAATAATTAACTTAAAATTATGAACGGTATTATAATCCCGCTCAATAACAAAAATCTTTGTTTCTTCCTTGTCGTACATTACTTTTATTAAATAATTTGAGTCGGAATCGGAAAAAGTTTCAACGCCGCTTGTTTTACTCATCTGAACCGAATCCGCTGCAAGTTTCACGTTTGACGAACTCAAAAAGTTGCCTTCCTTTTTATGAAAAGTGACAAATAATCCGGTTTCGGATCTAAATTTATCCGCTTTTTTTAGAACCGCTTGTGTTAGCTTTTCTACCTGTTCAGCGGGAACATCGTGAAATGTATGTTTGTAATCTTCAAGAAATCTAATTGATTCTCCGAAACGATGAAGGTTGGAATCAATATATCCTTGTTTTTCTCCCGATAGAAGCTCCCGATGAAAGACGTAGTAGAATAAGTCTTTCTCTTCTATTTTCATGGTGAAATCCTTTTCTTATATAGTAGCAAAAAATTCAGTGTTTTTAAAAAATTTTTAGTACTCTATCGCCCCTCCAATACTGTTTTTGAAATTATTGAAAAGATAATTAAGAATTGTGTGATATGCATCATAAAATTCTTCCCTTGTCAATTCGGGCATTTCGCTTTGGAAATAGGAATATAGCCCTCCTTGAATTCCGCCGTTTTGCACATCAAGAGCAAGGTTCCTGAAAACATTCTTAAAAATATCACCTTCCTGTACTGACAATTTATGGTTTGAAATATATTTTTCATCGAGGTGCCGGTAAATTTCATTTAACGATCGGTCAACAATAGCTTTTATATCCATTTTCTGGCTCAAATAAAACTCTTCCGCAGGTTCGGAATCGGTGATAGGATCACCTACCAAGATTGATTTAATCCGAAGGATGAGTAAATTGAAAGGTAATGCCAAATCGCAGTCAAAATTATTTTCTATGTAGGAAAATAAGCTGTCAAAAAGTTCTTTCTGTTTTTTAACAAAATATGTTGCCGGAATTGATTCAAATTCTTGTCTGGTTATAAATGAACCGGTAATGGTTGTTTCCTCATCGGGAATGATGTAGTAAGTACCGAGATATCTAATCTTGTTAAAACTATGTTTTCGTATGCAGACACTCAATGTGTTATGAATTTTTCCAAAGAAGGGATCGTGCAATTTTAGCGTTTTTGCTATCGTCTGTTCAGTCCTGTTCCAAACCACGTTAGTCAAAAAGTGGTCTGCATCTTCCTCGGTTTTAATATCTCCGTCCCAATTTTCGATTGAATTGTTTATTCCGAGATTTCCGTTCATGGATTTTACGAAAAGCGGAACAATCGAATCGATTGAGACTTGATCGATAAAATCCGAATCCTTGCAGATTCCGTGATACCTGCTTTGAGCGAAGGTGAAAAGATAAGAGCGAGATATTCTTATACATCTTTCTGCAAGTAAATTAATCTCTTTCTGAGAGGCTGCTTTGCGGGCTAGGCTGTTTAGTATTGAAAGAAGACTTAGATTATGCATGCTTTAATATAAGTATTTGTTATTGTATTTAAAAAGGACATTTTATACCCAAAAATTAATAAACCGTTGTCGAATCTACGGGTCCAGCCTGTTTTCCGTCCCATTTGTGAATATTTATAAAGTCCTTTCCGTTCCAATATGCAATTTGATCAATTAATGACTGCTTAAATTCTTTACT
>JAGFIY010000180.1 GCA_024103215.1 Melioribacteraceae bacterium
TGAACGTCGTCCCATTCTATCTTTTTATCACCCGCGTAGAAGTTGAAAGGAACGTTAGGGGTAATGTATCTGAAAAGAATAAAAACCATAGTATCAACGATATCGATGTGCTTCTGCGCCCAATCAACCAGCTCCGGCACATATTGCAGCGTATCTTCATAAACCGTTGAATTAAATGAGCAGGCAATTCCGCCTTCTTCAGCTAACATTTCGGCATAATGAAGACGAAGTTCATTTAGTTCAACCTCGGTTTTATTCTGCCATTTTTCTTCTCTGCCTCTCCCTTGTTTACTATCTATGTGAAAAGTAAATCCGAAGACGCCGGCTTTTTTCAATTTGTGTAAAAGTTCTTTTGTTAACGCAATTCCGTTTGTATTGATGATTGGTTTTAAGCCGCGTGATTTAATCTCTGCAACAAGTTCAACTATATGGCTATATAAAAGAGGTTCGCCGCCGGCTATCGAAATACAGTCCGATTTTCTTTGCGATTGAAAGAAATCGAGCTCGTGCTTAACTTCTTCAAAAGGTTTATGTGAATTTTTTATGTTTTTGCGATAGCAGCCATAGCAGCTTAAATTGCACTGCGCCAATGGTTCGAGCCATGTTATGCCGTTATCCGGCATTGACCAGGGAAGTCTATAAAGTGAATCGAGTGGAATATAAGGTTCATTCATTTAGTACCTCTTAATGAATTTGGATTTTCTTGTATTAATATTTTTTGTCTTTAATCTAATTTGTATCGCGCTTTCTTGCTAAATAATGATCCATTGATAGTGATCCGGACCCAAATAAAGAGTAAATTATCAATAGTACAAAAACAAGCGTTGATAATTCGAGCGATTGTTCCACTCGTACCAAGCCGGCTTTGAGGTGGAAAACGAATATAGCCCCAATAAGTATAGGAATTTGCAAAAATGCTGCTAAGCGTGTTAGCAATCCTATTCCCAGCATAACCCCACAAATAATATGAGCAATAATTACATATGAATACCACCAATACCAATGACTTGCACCAGTAAGTTGAGTAATTAACGAGGGATCGAAACTTAATATCAATCCCCGTACAAAAAGAGCAAATCCAAGAAAGATCCGTATGAATGAGTATGCAAACTCACTGTGTTTATCAAACCAATCTATTGATAATGAAAGTTTATACATGGTTCCTCCTTAGTGCTTCAAAAGAATTTTGATAACGCATTTGAAAATACATTTGTATTTGCTACCTTTTACAAATAAAAAAAAGACAATTTATTCTGAATAAATTAAGGACTAATCGAATTTTATCCGGCATAATTAAATTTGCTGGAAGTTTACATCCTGCCTACTTCGCAATGGTGATGTCGACAGGAATTATTTCTATCTCATGTCAGATCCTCGAGTTGGAATTATTAGCGATTATCCTGTTTTGGTCAAATATTTGGTTTTACTTATCGTTATGTTTTTTTACTATTTTAAGAATCATCTTCAACACCAGAGATTTTTTTCAAGATTTAATCGATCATCAAAAAGGGCCTGCTTTTTTTACAATGGTTGCCGGATCATGTATCCTCGGCAGTCAAATGCTAATAATCTTTAATGATTATTCGACAGCATTTATTCTTTGGGGCATCGGGTTGGTTCTATGGATAATACTTAATTATACAATATTTACCGGATTTACTCTAAAAGAAAACAAACCGCCTTTAGATAAAGGTATATCTGGCGCATGGTTATTAGCAGTTGTTGCAACCCAATCAATCGCAGTTCTCAGTGCTCTCATTGCGGTTCACTTAGAACAACCCCATAAATTACAGATGAACTTTTTAGCGCTCTGCATGTGGCTTTGGGGTGGAATGTTGTATATATGGATGATATCTTTAATTTTTTACCGCTATACTTTTTTCCGATTTTCCCCAGGTGATCTTTCTCCGCCTTATTGGATCAATATGGGAGCAATGGCAATTTCTACTTTAGCCGGTTCATTATTGATTGTAAGTGTTGATCATGCTCCATTTTTGGTTTCACTTCAACCTTTTCTCAAGGGGTTTACAATTTTTTACTGGGTAACAGGAACCTGGTGGATACCAATGTTAATAATTCTGGCTATTTGGCGGCATGGATATAAACGCTTTCCTTTAAAATACGATCCTTTATACTGGGGTGCCGTGTTTCCGTTGGGAATGTACACAGCCGGTACTTACCGCATGGCTGAAGCTATGGACATGAGTTTTTTAAACCAAATACCAGAATATTTTATATACATTGCTTTAGCTGCCTGGGGTTTAGCTTTTATAGGGTTTTTACGTTCCGTTTATAACCAGTTGACGGAGCTGCTTACCTACGAAAAATAAAACCAGTCGACTTTATCCACCATCTCATTTCTTAAAGTGACCGAACATAATTTCAAAGAACAATCAAACGTTAACCCGCTGATTCAAACTTGCTGATAAGTTCCGGTGATTTACTATTAAGCATTTTTGTAACTACTGAGTGAAACCAGGTAAAACAAATTAGCGAAAGCAAGAGCATTAAAAACCAACTGGAAGTCCATATACCTGTAAAACTTAATGCATAACCGAAAACTATTGGGAAGAAAAATCCGCCGAGACCACCGAGAACACCTACCGCACCACCAACAACACCGACTTCATTAGGAAAATATTCGGGAATAAATTTATATACACCACCCATTCCAATACCCCAGGCAACACCGATCAGGAAAACCAATCCCGAAAATATCCATACATTTGCCTGGAAAAAAATTCTTGTCACTCCTCTTGCAACTAGTTCCTTTCTTTTAACTTCTTCGCCTACAGATACGGCTGGTTCTTGCCAAGCTTCAATTCTAGGTAAAACCAGTATATTCTTATCTTCGTGGTATGATTCTGCATCTTTTGGGGTCAATTCCAGCCTTTCACCTTCAATTTCAACATAGTTTTCATTTACATCCGTAATTTCTCCGCTTTGATTTGCCGTTACCCCGTAACCGGGTGAATAAATTTCCATTCTGGGAAAGATTAAAAGAAACG
>JAGFIY010000182.1 GCA_024103215.1 Melioribacteraceae bacterium
TTTCGCCCCGATCTTTTTTTTATGTTTATAAATCCAAATTTCTTGTCTAGGGCATCCGAGTGCTACTATGAGAATCTCTGGATTAAAACTTATAACTTCTTCAACAACTGCTGAGTTAAGACTTTCATCCAGATCAAAATTCAATTTTGGTGTTAATACTTGTAAATTATTGTGTAATGAAGGATAGTCCCTAACAATTCGATCAATTAATTTACTTTTGTGTTTTTGACTTCCGCCTATAATTGTTATTCGTGATTGATTTTCCGCTGCAATTGAAAATAAGTACAGCAAAATATCGTTTCCGGTTATTCGCGAAAAGTTCCGTCCATATTTTTTTCTTAATAATAATGCAATTCCAATTCCGTCAATCAGTACTAAATTTGCATTTTTACAAATTTGGTTGTAAACCATATTCTCAGATGCAATTCTGAGATGATCTAAATTTAGTGTTATAATATGGGCAGTAGTTGTTCCTTCAAACATTTTCTCCAAAACTCTGCGGATCTCTTTTTTATTTGAATCCGTGATCTTGATATTTAACAATTCATAAGATTTTTGCATATTTTAATTCAAAAATAATTGGTAAGCTAAATAGGACTTAAAATGTATCCTTATCTTAAAATTAGTAAAATTTTATTTATAGTTTTGGTCTCATTTTCAGTACAATTTCTATATGCTCAGTCATCAGGATTGGAAGTTTCGGAAAAAGTAATTTCTCCTTTTAAGTATGAAATTGGCGTTAAAACAAATCTTCAGTTCAATACTTTTACAAAAGAAGGACGCAGTTTCATCAAGGTCGATGGTGCTGTCGATGAATCGAAAAAAGGTTTTTTGAGTGAATTGTGGCACGATGTTTTTGTCGCAATACCACCCAAATCAAATCCGAGAATTAGTTATACTTTTTTAGATTTTCAACAGGTTGATGCAATCCCGGTCGTTAATCCGGATGCTGTTTTGGAGGATGAGAAAATTGTTTACCATGATTTTAATTTTCCTTTAGGTAAAAATGAGGGTAGTTACGAAATTAAAAATATGGGATATCTTTGGATTGGGAACAATTATGCCGTGCACTTGAAAATTCCTGTATTTTACTATGATGAAAACAAAAATCACAGTATCATTATAGATCAGTATAAACTAGAGTTATCATTCTCAAACGATGTCACTCTACCGAATATTTCTTCAACTGTTTCGCCGACTACTAATGAATATTTGTTAAATCCTAAATTGGCTTCTCTGATAGAGGGTAATCCAAAATGGGATTATGAAAAAACCGATGATTGGATTGATTATTCAAAAGAATATGTAAAACTTGGCGTATTTCAGGACGGTGTTTATCGTCTATATCCAACTGATTTGGAGGCGATAGGTATAAATTTATCCTCAATAAATCCAAAGACTTTTAAATTATTCAATCAAGGTGCTGAACAGCCCATTCATGTAGATGGTGAAACCGACAATTCATTTTCAGGTAATGATTTCATTGAATTTGTAGGTCTTAGAAATATGGGAGGCAATCACCGTGAAATCAGTGGCTACAATGAACCCTATAACGAATACTTAGGTCGTTATACTGATACATCGGTCTATTGGTTGACCTGGGGTGGGGCAAACGGATCTAGAGTATATGAAAAGAATATTAATTCTGGTCTCGTTATAGAGGACACATTAAAATTTTATTATGAAACATTGCACTTTGAACGAAATCCTTGGTTTGACTATTCTATTGCTGATCTTGTTAGACGTCAATTGCCCTATTGGCATGAAAATAAAACATGGCATGATAATGATTTGAATGTTGGGCAAAAAAATATCACGTTTAACGTGAATAATGTATTCCCAAATGTACCTACTTTTCTTTTGGCAAAAATGCAGGATAAATCTTCAAATGTCACAAATGATGCCCATTTAATTGCACTCAGTTTGAATAATGAACCGGAAATTCTTGACTCAACCTATGTAAATAAGTATGAAAAAATTGTATTAGAAGGAAATACTAATTCAACCAAGTTAAATAATGGTAACAATATTGTTAAAGTGCATAGTTTTCCGACACAAAATACAATTAATAAGATGCACTTCGATTGGGCAGAATTAGAATATCCCAGAATACCGGTTCTTTCTAACGATTCACTACACACTAAATTTGATAGATTAGATGACGGAACAAAAGTTAGACAAATAGAATTTGATGGATTTGTTAGTAATAATGCATTTATTTGGAAATTCGGTTTCAACAACAATGAACCCAATAATTTTAGAAGATATAGCACTCCACCAACAGGTGGAACTGTCATTTTTAGAGATAGTGTTGATGTTCACGATAGACAGTTTATTTATGGCGAAAATTCAATTAAAAAACCTGTCGTCTATTATAGAAAGAATTTTAAAAATCTGAGAAGTTCTCAAAATCGTGCGGATTATTTAGCGATCACACATCCGGTTTTTACTAATTCCGTAAATGGATATTTAAATTTTATAGAGGAAGAATATGATCTAACTACCAAATTATTGGATATAAATGATATTTATGATGAATTTTCATATGGTTATTTTAATCCCGAATCCATAAAAGATTTTTTAAAAGCAGCTAAAACAAATTGGACGAGTCCCAAACCAGAATATGTATTTCTGATAGGATCTGCAACTTATGATTATCACGGAAATAAAGTTAAGCATTTCACGAATGTGGAACCTGTCTATAATTATGTTCCATCTTTCGGAGCACCGGTCAGTGATAATTGGTTTATAAATTTTAATGAAACAGGCGCATTTATTCCCGAATATAAAATTGGGAGGTTACCTGTCGAAAACAACTCACAGCTAAATTGGTACATTCAAAAACATCAAAACTACGCAGCAGCGGGGTTTGACGAGTGGAATAAAACGTACTTGTTTTTCTCGGGTGGAGATGAAAACACTCCCGGACAAATCGAGCAATTGAAAGCTGTCAATGATGAAATAATTAACAACTTTACAGCCCCACCTCCGATTGGTGGTAATTTTACTCACTTCTACAAAACAGTTAATCCTTTTACGAATTTTGGTCCGTACACCGATGAAGAAATTGAACAAGCTATAGAAGCCGGGGGAGTTTTTATTTCTTACATCGGTCACAGCGGGACAAGAATTTGGGATAATTCAATCACTGAACCGTCCGACCTTGCAAATACTGTTAATCGTTATCCGCTTGTTACAGACTTTGGTTGTTCCACAGGAAGATTTGCTGAACCTGATGTGATTTCATTCTCACAATTATTTACTCTCGATAACTCTGGACAGGCAGTCGGATACATCGGAAATTCCTCACTGGGATTTTTATCCTCTGCAACGACATTCCCTCAAATTTTTTACAAGAAGGTTCTAAGCGAAGGAAAGCACAATGTGAGTGATGCGCTTAATTCGGCTAAAGTGGAGTTTCAGTCAACTTATGGTTCAAGTGCAGTCAACCAATTGTTTGCACTAACTAATACTTTGCTGGGGGACCCGATATTAACATTGCAAATACCCACTATGCCGAATTTATTTATTACTAACGAGTTATACTCTCTCAGCGATAATACTCCCAATGATTTGTCCGATAGTCTTACTATAAAAGTACTTTATAAAAATATTGGAACTATTCAGAATCAAAATTTCAATATTAATGTCAAGCAGACATATCAAACGGAAATAATATATGAACAGAATTTTAATAAGCAGTTGCCGTCTTTTTCTGACAGCTTGATTGTCAATCTTCCAATAAAATCGATGCCTGGCACTCATACAGTAAATATCAATTTGGATCAGTTTAATCAGATAAATGAGGTAAGCGAAGAGGATAATGATTTGGTGTTTTCATTTAATGTGGGTAGTTCGGATTTAAGAATATTTATGCCTAGCATAAATACAAATGCTCAAAATGTAAATGTGCAGATTGTAAATCCTTTGTATGACCCAACTGAACAAAACTTTATTTTAGAGATTTCACAAGACGAAAATTTTAGTCAATCTTCAACTATAAATTTAAACTTGAATGAATTTAGTACTTCTTATCCTATCTCTGGTTTACAGAGCAATAAACGGCATTGGGTGCGAGCTTATTTTTCTGGAAACGCTGAATCTGGAATTATTAAATCATTCTATAAAACTCCCGATATTGATCAAATTATTATAGATCAAAAATCGTTTGATGATGGATTTTATGAAAATACTTTTTTTGATAATCAGGATAAGTTGCGAATTCAAGACAAATCGATTGAGGTTGTTGTTAATTCTGCCGGCTTCAACGATGGTAATTATGGTATTATTGAGATAGACGGCACTAATTATGTCGGTTTTCCAAATACTGGTGGACATCACGTCGTGGTATTTGATACGTTAAACTTGGAGTTTGTCGAATATCAAAGGTTTCCGCTACTCAATGATAACACGGGTGTGATTGCTCAAGCGTATATTGATTTTTTAAATAACTTAGGAACTGATAAATATATTGCAGTTGCAGTAGCAGATGAGGGAAGGGTTTCTAATGCTGCATTAAAGCAACTGTTACGTGATCTTGGTAGCAAGTATATCGATAGCCTTCAATTCAGAAGTTCTTGGGCATTCTTAGGAAGAAAAAGTGATCCAAGTTTTGCGAAAGAAAGATATACTCTTTCTGGACAGGGAAATGCGAGGTATGATACAACATTCATTAGACTGCTTGATGAAGGGAAATATATCACTGCTATATTTGGTCCTTCTGGTAGCTGGACAAACCTTAATGTGGTCTCAGACATTCCGACAGGATCAGAAATAAGAATTAAGCCGATTGGTATTATGAGAAACGGAACTATTGATACATTGAACTATTTGAATTCATCGGCTCAACCGATCGAGTTGTCGTCAATAAATAGTGGAACTTACCCTTATCTTCAGTTTGCATTTGAATTGGGGATGGGTAATGCAATGCAATCTCCGGAAGTTGAATCAATATCATTGAATTATAAAACATCGCCAGAATTGGGAATAAATTATCAAAGTGTAAGTTTATCCGCGGATTCGATCGATCAAGGCCAGAATGTTGATTTATCAATAAAGGTTCATAATATAGGGGAGTCAAGCGGATCAAATGTCCAAATGAATATCAAATTGATAACACAAGATAGAAGTGAAAAAATTCTGTATCAGACTGCAATCAACAGTATCCTGCCTACTCAATCAAAACTGATCCAGTATTCCTATGAATCAAATTTTGAAGATGGTTACGGCGACATGGTTTTTGAGATAAATATCGACCCCGAAAATTCAATTACCGAACTTTATAAGGATAATAATTCATTCAGAATACCGTTCTATGTGATAAGAGATACGGTTACAAATATCAAATCTGCAGCAGTTGAAGTGGATTACAGTGGTTACCAGATTGTGGATGGGGATTTTGTTTCAAGCACTCCTGAAATTAATGTTGTGTTGACTTATCAAAGCAAGTTTCCTGTTCAGGATACAAATGCTGTTAAATTCTACCTTGATTTGAATAGAATTTACTACAATCAATTGGAAATTGAGTACGATTCGGTTAATAGAGAGGTTAATTATCTGTTTGAGCCTACACTTCAACCAGGAACGCATCAATTCAAAATTGAGGGAGAGAATTTACTAAGCGTAGAGAGCGGTAGTCCGGGTTATGAAAAGACTTTTATAGTATCTGATGAAACTAAATTAATTGATGTTTATAATTATCCAAATCCGTTTTCTAACAATACCAATTTCATAATGAGGTTGACGAATATTCCGGATGAAATTCAAATTAATATTTACACCATTGCCGGTAGATTAATTAAAAAAATTGTAAAACCGAGAAATGAATTAAAAGTAGATACAAATAAATTTGAATGGGACGGACGAGATGAGGACGGTAACTTGGTTGCAAACGGAGTCTATTTATATAAAGTAATATTAAAATCTGCTGATCAAAATGATTCCGTAACTAACAAACTGGCAATTGTGAGATAATGAAAAACTTCAAAATTCTCTTACTGATATTTTATATGTTTTGTGTGCTTGTAATTATTGCTGATATATTGCCCGTAACTCTAACTTATTTTATTGGGACCAAATTCGGGAACTCTGTTTTGCTTGAATGGGAAACTGCAACTGAGCAAGATAATCTCGGCTTTAATTTGCAAAGAAAAGATGCCGGTGGGTTATGGTTAAATCTTGCATTTGTTGAGGGACACGGAAATTCAAATGTTCCGCATCAATATTATTTTTTAGATTCCACTGCAGCAGATGCTGTTCAAAATAATTTTATCTACTACAGATTAGAACAGTTGGATATTGATGGTGGAGTAGATTATCCGGATTCAATTGAAGTCGATTTTCCGACAACTGTTCAAACAGAAATATTTCCGTCAGAATTTGTACTCCACCAAAACTACCCAAACCCTTTCAATCCTTCGACCAAGATTAAGTTTTCGATGCCCGCAGGAAGTGTTTATTCTAAGTACGTAACAGTTAGTTTACGAGTGTTTGATCTGCTTGGAAGTGAAATTGCTGTTCTTCTAAATAAGCAAATCTCTCCCGGAAATTATGAGGTAGAATTTAATGCCGAGAATTTACCAAGCGGTATTTATTTTTATAAATTGAACTTAAATAACTTTTCACAAACAAAAAAAATGGTTCTTCTTAGATGAGATTTATTCGAACTATTCTCATGTTGCTTTTTCTCTCACAATTTTCTTCTCAGTTAATTGGGCAGCTCTATAATCCGGATAATCAAAATAATATTCTCTATGGTGGAATGGGTATTCTGTGGATTAATTCACAACCATATTACTCGTTACATCTTGCGCCGGAATTTAGTTTTGGTAAAATCGGTGTGGGACTGGATCTCAACCTAGAGTTTGGCGCTGATGGAAAATTGAGGAATGAAAACTTTGCTGATTTATCAAGTTACCTTAGATTAATAAGATATTTCAGATACGGTCAGATTAATGAAGACTTCTATCTTAGACTAGGTGCACTCGATTATTCTACTCTCGGCAATGGAAGTATAGTTTATCTTTACAACAACAGCCCGAGTTTTGATGCGAGAAAAATCGGAATGAATCTCAATCTTCGATTTGATAAATATGGTTTTGAAACCTTGTACGGAAGTTTCGGTGCTGGTAGTGTGTTGGGAATCAGAGGCTATGTAAATCCACTTAAATTCACTCAATTTAGTGATATTCCCGTTGTTGGAGATGTTGAAACTGGAATTTCAATTGTGACTGATTTGCACCAATACGCCGGAGTAATCTCAGGCTCCATTAATGAAGAGAATGGTGAGTTCTTAAAAGAGCAGACTGTGGATAAGCCAGTGTTTGTAGGATTAGATATTACTTTTCCCGTAATCAGAAAAGAAATTGTTTCTCTGGATGTATATTCTGATTTTGTTCAGATAATCGGTAGGGGACATGGAATAGCGACCGGATTTAAATTTGGAATGAAAGGACTTGGCATATTCGACATTCATACAAAATTAGAACGAAGAATTAACGGAAGAAATTATATACCTTCATATTTTAATGCATTTTATGAGCTGGAACGTTTTAGTTTTAACAAAACATCCGGTGAAGTATCAAGTAAAATTCAGCTCTTAGAATCAAATTTATATATTGGAAACGGCTGGTACGGTGAGATGAATTTTAATATTATGAATACAATAAAAATTCTTGGAAGTTATCAACGTCTCGATAAAGAACCAGACTCCGGAATTCTGCAGCTCAGAACTAGTATTGCGCCCGGCGTTTTACCGTTTGTATTTAATGCCGGATATAATAAGACAAACATCAAGGATGAGAGCGATATATTTAACATGGATGAACGATCAATGATGTTCGTCGAGATAGGATATAAACCAGTACCTTATCTTCTTGTTTCGCTTCTTTATAAATGGACTTTTACACCAATCAGAGATTTTGATGAAAATATTATCGATTACCAAACTCAGAGAAGAGTTGAACCGAGAGTGTCATTTATCTATCCGCTTGATCTCGGTGGTTAATGTTGGTTTTAAAAAAGTTAAGTAAATCAGAAGTATTTTCGAATAAATAGTTGTTGCCGTATTCTATCACTCTGTTTTTATCGTAACTGTCCCAAGTAACGGAAATTCCAATTAAACCGCAGTTTCTTGCTACTAAAATATCGGTAATGGCATCACCTACCATCATCACATTTTTGGGATGCAGTTCAAATTTTTCAAGAAATAATCTTGCACCTTCACAATCGGGTTTTGATCCTTTAAGATCATCACCTGTAACGATCAAATCAAAGTAATCGATTATTCCGGTTTCGGTTAGTGTTATTTCACTCGATCGTCTTCCCTTGCCCGTGTAAATTCCAAGATGAATTTTATTTAATT
>JAGFIY010000186.1 GCA_024103215.1 Melioribacteraceae bacterium
ATTTGCAAATTTAGTAATTTTTATGTTAAGTAAACAATACGAGATAATTGATCCGATTTGAAAAATTTATATACCGTTATCATATAATAATGATTAAGTTAGATATTTAGAGAATTGTAAAGAAAAAGGCAGTTTATTATGGAAGAGAAAATCTTAAAAGAAAAATTGGTAAATGAAGTTTCAATCGAAGTAATAGCGAAAAGTATTATTAAAGAAGCAAAAGAAATTGGTTTTCAGAAAGGCGATTACTTAAAACTTGCAAACTTACTTTTAGACTCTGCTATTAAAATAGATGCTGGTTCAAGGAATGGTGAGAGCATAAATAGCATAAATTATGACCCCAAATTAAAAACAAAAATGCCTCTCGAAGGAGAGAATATTTTAGTTCGGGAATTCGACAAGAGTGCAGATACTGATAATCTTAAAAAATGGCTCGAAGATGAAATAGGAAGATATTTTATCCTTACCCGAGCTACCTCAAGAAGTTATAAAGTAGATAGATTAATTGAAGATGAAAATCATATTCTTGGTTTGATCACTCTTAAAGACAACACTCCAATTGGAATTATGGCATTCCTTGATTATGATAAAGATCAAAAAAAAAGCGAGTTGCGTAAGCTTATCGGTGAACCTATTTATCGTGGTAAAGGCTTCGGGAAAGAGGCGACAAAACTTTGGATACAATACGGTATTTCTAATTTAGGATTGCAGAAAATATATCTCAATACCCTCCAAACAAATGTGAGAAACATTCGACTTAATCAAGAGTTAGGTTTCAAAGTCGAAGGTATCTTCAGAAATGAATGTATTATTGACGGCAAAAAATTTGATCTATTGAGGATGGGACTTGTAGTTTAACTTATATTTTAACTAACTCAACTCCTGTAAATTCACAGAAATAGTTCAAGGCAGGAATAATATCTCCGTAGCAAATTACCTGATGATTACCTAAAGCGTTTTCAATCCATTTTTCTAAATCAGCTTCAATTTTTATTACAGCTTGCGTTCTACATAGATTTACATCTTGCATATCACTATCAACAATAACACCTTTTGCGGCAATAATTTTATCGAATTTACTGCCGATTCTTAAAATTGTTACAGGTGATTTTTTCAATGGTCCTCTTAAAGCTGTACTTTTCCCGGATTCCATATGAGTAGTTAATTCCGCCTCTTTTTGATTTTCTAAAAGAGAAACCGGAACCGTGCAATGCGCAAAAACAATCTCATTCTTTGCTTTATTGATTGAAGAAGGATTTGCCATCCAAACCGGTCGACCACTGATTTGCTGGGCTATTATCATCGTGAAGGTAGCAGGAATATCACCTTCGCAGCCGGATGTTATTCCGTTATCGTTGCATAAACTAATCCCCATGCAAGCAGTATAGTTATATTTCAACAGATCAAAACATCTTATAGATAATGAATCTAATTCAAAAGTACTCGCTATATTCCTCAACGCAAGATACACCTTTGCCGATTCAATTAGCGATACATCATCAACAAAGATATTTTTATAACTCGATTTCCAATTCTTAATGATTAACGCAGCATCATCAATAGGCGTTTTCTCAACTTCTTTTACAAGGTTGTTTATGTCAATTTTTATGAGACTTGTATTAAATTCACCAAAGCTGTTTATATCTCTTGAAGTAAGCAGCCAATCGGAAGGTTTACCTATAATTCCGAAACGTGAACTATTAATTCTTTCAATTGCTGTTACAACATCACAGAATGTTTTTGCAGAATCTATTTTTTCATCATTTGTCTCTGCATAACCAATTTTAACGGGATGTTTTCCTTTTAGGTAAGCATAAGCTTCAAGTGACGAGGCAAATGAATTACGTTTATTATCGGCTAAAATCAATACAGGCGAATTGGATTCTGACACGATAATATTTATTAAGTCTTCTGTACCGCCGGATGTATTTATAATAATTGATGAAGTTTCAATTTCTGTTTTCACTTTAAAATATTCTAGTAATTTTTCTGTGGAATTAAAATAGCCGATGAAATTTATTCTATAGTCGCTGTCAGCTAATTGTTCAACAATTGGTGAAGAATATTCTTTGAGGAGTTTAACATCTTCTAACTTCGTCCCGACAGCAAATAAGTTTATCATAAAATCAAATCCAAAATTTTAGTTCTCAACAATTTTAAAATAATTTCTTTCTAATATAATTCCAATTTCATAGATTTGTCCCCAATTGTATTTATACGAAATGATAATAATTATTAATCAACTCAGTAATTAACATTTCATCACAAGAAGCATCTATGTTCAAACCTAAATTTTTTATATTACTTTCCTCGCTTACCAAAGATCAAATTCTTAAAGATATAACTGCCGGTATTTTAGTTGGCATCGTCGCATTACCTTTAGCAATTGCTTTCGGAATTGCATCGGGTGTTTCACCTGAAAAGGGTTTGATAACCGCTGTAATTGGAGGCTTTATTGTTTCATTCCTTGGTGGAAGCCGCGTACAAATCGGTGGTCCAACCGGCGCTTTTATAATTATAGTTTACGGAATCGTTCAACAATACGGAATTAACGGTCTGATGATTGCTACAATAATGGCAGGTGTTATTTTAGTAATTATGGGTTTTGCTCAGTTTGGTTCGATTATAAAGTTTATTCCCTATCCGGTTATTGTCGGATTTACCAGTGGAATTGCTGTGGTAATTTTTTCAAGTCAAGTAAACGATTTCTTCGGATTGAATATTGAAAATCTTCCTGCAGATTTTATTGAGAAGTGGGGTGAATATTTTAGAAACTTTTCATCTATTAATTACGAAACACTATTAATTGGTTTAGCTGCTTTGTTAATTATAATTTTTTGGTCTAAAATTTCAAAAAAGATTCCGGGCTCAATTGTTGCGATTATTGTGACTACATTAATTGCACAAATCTTCAACTTAAATGTAGATACAATCGAATCACGATTCGGTTCAATCCCGTCTTCAATCCCATCCCCTTCAATTCCCGAAATTGATTTAGCTACAATCAAAGCATTAATTCTACCAGCTACAACCATCGCTATTCTTGCAGCAATTGAAGCGCTTCTTTCCGCTGTAGTTGCGGACGGGATGATCGGCGGAAAACATAAATCAAATATGGAACTTGTTGCAAACGGAATTGCAAATATTATGTCGCCTTTGTTTGGCGGAATCCCTGTAACCGGGGCAATTGCAAGAACCGCAACGAACATAAAGAACGGTGGTCGAACTCCGATTGCAGGGATTGTTCATGCCATAACATTACTATTAATAATGATTTTTCTTGGACACCTTGCAATGTTGATTCCAATGGCAACGCTTGCTGCGGTTTTGATAATAGTTGCTTACAATATGAGCGAACATCATATTTTCAGAAGATTATTAAAAAGCCCAAGAAGTGATGTGATTGTTTTACTTACCACATTTTTCTTAACAGTAATTTTTGATTTAACAATCGCAATAGAAGTTGGAATGGTGCTCGCGGTAATACTTTTTATGAAGCGAATGGCTTCAGTCTCAAATATTGATGTATTAAAAAAAGAATTGAAAGATGTTGATGAATTTGTAGATACAAATTCTATACAAACAAAAGAAATCCCCGAAAAAGTTGAAGTATATGAGATTAACGGTCCGTTCTTTTTTGGTGCGGCATCCAAATTCAAAGAAATAATGCAGAGAATTGAAAACCCTCCTAAAATTATGATATTAAGGATGAGAAATGTACAGGCCATTGATGCAACCGGACTGAATTTGTTGAGTCAAATTTTGAAGGACAATGAAGAAACCGGTACGCGATTAATATTATCCGGCGTTCACGCACAACCTTTGTTTGCTTTAACTCAATACAAATTGATTGACGAAATTGGCGAAGAAAATATTTTCGGCAATATTGATGATGCTTTAGACCGTGCAAGAGAAATTTTAGGATTACCAAAGCAAGGCAGACCGAAAAATTTTGTTCCTGATGTACTTCGAGAAGGCAAAAACTAAACTATTGTATAATTTATTTTATAAAATACTTCTTTTATCTAAGTTATTATAGTTTAATATATTATATATTATTTGGATTTCGATCGATTGATAGTTATTTTCGAGATAGAATATTTCAAGATTCCTACCGAATAATTAATCTTTTATTACTCATTTGTTTTCTTGATCTATTTAATTTATAAATGAAAATTAGGAGAAATATTTATGCAAATTGCAAACGATAAGGTTGTTAGTATCCACTATACTCTTAAAGATAATGACGGTAAAATTCTCGATTCTTCCGAAGGGAAAGAACCGTTGAAATATATCCAAGGAAAACAGAACATTATACCAGGGCTTGAAAATGCAATGGAAGGAAAATCCGTAGGGGATAAATTTAATGTTAAAGTTCAACCCAATGAAGGTTATGGTGAAAGGAACGATCAAATGGTTGTATCGATCCCCAAAACAAGTTTTGGTGAAATCAAAGAGATAAATCCTGGAATGCAGTTTCAGTTAAATTCACAAAACGGTCCGGTTGTAGTTACAGTAGTAGAAACAGACGATGAAAATGTCAAGGTTGATGCAAATCATCCTCTTGCCGGCGTTGAGCTTAACTTTGATGTTGAAGTGATGGATATTCGCGAAGCAACTTCTGAAGAACTCGATCACGGACACGTTCACTAAAAATTTTTTACAGTTTTACAGGGGATATACCTTATCCCCTCTTCTCTTTTAAGTATTCACTTAATCTTATTTCCCTTTTATTCTCGAGAACAAATAATTAGATTTGTCGCCGAATATAAATTCCATTTAAAGAAATTAAAAAATGTTAGTATATTCATGAAGAAACGAATCTAAAAAGGAGATAAAATGGCTTCAAAAAAAGATTACCTTAAAGATGTGATAAAACATATCGATATAAAGGAGCACAACGTAATTCCTTTGGTTGATGCTTATGAAAAGATGGCATTTTCTGCACGCGATTTGAATAGAGCTGCCAAGATCTATAATATGATGCTTGAAGATAAAAATTGTGCAGTAATTTTAACCCTAGCAGGAAGTTTGTTCAGTGCAGGATTGAAACGAGTGGTTTACGATCTTGTATCAAATAATATGGTTGATGCAATAGTTTCTACCGGTGCAATTATGGTTGATCAAGATTTCTTTGAGGCACTCGGTTTTAAACATTATATCGGAAGTCCCTTCGTTGACGATAACGAAATGCGTGATCTTCACATCGACAGAATTTATGATACATTTATCGATGAAGACGAACTACGAATCTGTGACGACACTACCGAAGCAATTTTTAATTCACTTGAGCCAAGACCTTATTCATCCCGCGAACTGCTCTGGCATTTTGGTAAATATCTAGATGAAAACGGTGGTCCAAAGGTTGAGGATAGCGTTATTTATACAGCTTATAAAAACAATGTACCCATTTTTGTACCGGCTTTTTCGGATTGTTCCGCCGGGTTTGGAATTGTTGTTCATCAGCACAAGAACCCGGAGAAGCACGTTTCCTTCGATTCCGGGAAAGATTTTCTTGAACTCACTCAAATTAAATTAAACACAAAGGAAACAGGAATATTTATGGTCGGTGGTGGTGTTCCTAAAAACTTTACTCAGGACATCGTAGTTGCAGCGGATATCTTGCAAGAAGATGCACCGATGCACAAATATGCAATCCAAATTACTGTTGCTGATGTTAGAGACGGTGCTTTGTCTAGTTCAACGCTTAAAGAAGCCAGCTCTTGGGGAAAAGTTGAAACAACTTTCGAACAAATGGTTTATTCCGAAGCTACTTTAGCAATGCCGTTAATTGCAGGTTATGCTTATCATAAAGGCGCTTGGAAAAATAGAGAAAAAAGAGAATTCACAAATCTTTTCGAAAAGGTTTCTGTATAAAAAGAATAAAGCCCCTTCTTTTAGGGGCTTTTTCATAATAATCCATTCAAGAATATAATCATTAAATATAATCATCCGGACAAAATTCAATCCTGACGCAATTCCGAATTTTCAATAATATCAAATTTATCAAGTATTGTTGATTCATCGGTCATCAAATCTTTGAGTGTAAGTTTATTCACTACATTATCTACAGCAGCCTGGATGAGTTGCCAGACTGAACGTACCGAACAATCAACGCTGTGAGTACAGATAGAAGAAAGTCCGGCATGATCTTTACAGAAAGTTTTATCGAACAATCGTCCGCCCATGGCATTGAGAACATCTCCTATTATTATTTCCTCTGGTTTTTTGGAAAGAGTATAACCTCCGGCTTGTCCTCGGATACTCTCTAGAAAACCGTTCATTCTAAGTTCCCTTAAAATTTTTGCGATACTGTGTTCGGCAATTCCTTCTGCTGCACTTATTTCCGGAATAGTCAATCCCCTTTCGTTCGAATTGTTTTCGGCAATTCGGATTAAACAGCGGAGTCCATATTCTTCATGTACACTAAATTTCATTCTATCAACTGAAAGTTAGTTTCTATTCAATGGGATTTTTGAGCCGCACATTTTTGCATGTACCAACTCGGCATATGCCTCAGGCGAAATTGACGGACCTTCACTTTTGCAATGTTCGTTAAAAACTTCAACAAGATCTTTTGCTATTTCCTCCTGTGTTCTACCTTCTATATCATAACGCTGAAGTGTAAAAACAAGTTCGCCGTTTTTGTATAGAAACATTGATGGAGAAGAAGGCGGAATTTGCGGAGTATATTTATCGCGGAAAAACGACACTGCTTCTCTTTCCTGCCCGGCAAAAAGAGTAACAATTTTATCGGGAATAATATTATTCTGAAGAGCGAGAGTAGCTCCGGGTCTTGCACTTCCGGCAGCACAGCCGCAAACCGAATTTATTAGGACAAGCATTGTTCCGTTTTTTGTTTCCTCAAATGCTTGTTCTACATTTTCAGGAGTAAATAATTCGTTAAATCCGACGTATATCAGTTCATCCCTCATCGGCTGAACCGCATTTTGATCGTACATCGGTGCAGATTGATTTATATTAAACATAATATCTCCTAACTGATTAAGTTTTAGATAAAGCCAAGCTGAAGTTTAGCTTCTTCGCTCATTAAATCCATATTCCATGGCGGATCCCAAACTAACTGGACTTCGACTTTGTTTATATCTTTTATATTTTCAAGCTTCGATTTCACTTCACCGGGAAGGCTTCCTGCTACTGGACATGCAGGAGAAGTAAGAGTCATCTTAATTCCAACATTTGCCTCTTCGTCAATATTAATCTCGTAAACTAATCCAAGTTCATAAATATCGACCGGAATTTCAGGATCAAATATTGTCCTTAAAACCGAAATAACCTGTTGTTCTAATTTCCCTTTATCGACCATAATTTTATCTTATCATTTTTAAAATTTTGTTAAGTGCTTCAATTAGATAATCCACCTCCTGAATTGTGTTGTAAATCCCGAAAGAAATCCGAGCTGTTGCCGGCAGATTGTATCTTCTCATAATTGGCTGTGTGCAGTGATGCCCGGTTCTTATAGCAATCCCTTGAGTATCGAGCATTGTACCTATATCATAAGGATGAACTCCGTCTACAACAAATGAGATCACCGCACTTTTATTTTTCGCAGTTCCTATAATTTTTAAGCCGTCGATCTCAAGAAGTTTTTTTGTAGCATAATTCAGAAGATTAACTTCGTGTGATATAATATCGTTTATATCAAACGAGTTTAAATACTTAACTGCAACACCCAAACCTATTGAACCTGCAATGTTTGGTGTCCCTGCTTCGAACTTATTGGGAATATCGTTAAATGTTGTTTTTTCAAAAGTGACTTCCCTAATCATATCCCCGCCTCCTTGGTAAGGGGGCATTTTATTTAGCAGATCCGCCTTTCCATATAAGATTCCCGTTCCAGTTGGTCCATACAATTTGTGTCCGGAAAAAACAAAGAAATCGCAATCCAATTCCTGGACATCAATTTTCCCATGCTGAACTGCTTGAGCACCATCAACAAGTACGGGAACACCATTTTTATGTGCAAGGTCAATAATTTCTTTTATCGGATTCACGGTTCCGAGCGAGTTAGATGTATGTGTTATTGATACAAGTTTAGTTTTCGGATTCAGAAGTTTTTCAAATTCTTCAAAAATTAAATCACCGTTATCATCGATTGGAACAACCTTCAGCTTAACGTTTCTTCTTTCGCAAAGCATCTGCCAAGGAACAATGTTCGCATGGTGTTCCATTTCCGATATTATAATTTCATCTCCGTCGTCGAAAAAATTACCTCGGCACATTGAATGAGCCACCAAATTAATTGCTTCTGTTGCACCGCGAAGAAAAACTATTTCGGCAGCACTCATTGCATTTATGAACTCTTTGATTTTCAATCTGCTTGTTTCGTAGGATTCAGTTGCGAGTTCGCTCAAAAAATGAAGTCCGCGATGTATGTTCGCGTTTTCAAAAGTATAATAATGTTTAATTGATTCTATCACTACATCCGGTTTTTGAGTAGTTGCAGCATTATCCAGATAGATCAACTGTTTTCCGTTAACTTTCCTTTCGAGAATCGGAAAATCCGATCTTATTTTTTCCAAATCAAAGGTTCGTTTCGTCGTATCTTTTTGAACCGATTTTTCAACCGGGATAGTGAAATCCATTAGACTTCGACTCTATGTAATTTTTCGAAAATCATGTGATTTAATTTTTCTCGCAGTTCCGGAATTTTGATGTTTTCAAGAACATCGTTTGCAAAAGCTGTTATCAACATTGAGTTTGCAAGCTCGACCGGAATTCCTCTTGAACGAATATAGTATTTAGCTTCATCGTCAAGATGTCCCACGGTAGCTCCGTGCGAACATTTAACATCGTCTGCATAAATTTCAAGCTGAGGTTTAGTATCAACTTGAGACTCAGGGGAAAGAAGTACTGATTTGTTAGACTGATAAGCATTGGTTTTCTGTGCGTTCTGTCTCACCAAAATTTTTCCGCTGAAAACTCCGTGACCGCTATCGTCAAGAATTCCTTTATAAAGCTCGTTGCTAACAGAATTAGGTTTTGCGTGATCCACAAACGTATGATGATCAACGTGTCTTGATTCGTTTGCGAGATAAAGTCCGTAGTAATTGCATTCCACATTCTCTCCGTCAAGCATTGAGTTGATATCGTTTCGCGCGATCAAACCACCGAAAGAAATTGATGAGTGAGTAAAATTACTTCCATCTTCTTGATAAATCTGCGTTTTTTCTATGTGAAAACTGTTGTTATCTTCATTTTGAATTTTATTCAATTCAATCACAGCATTTTTTGAAGTGTAAACTTCTGTAACCGTATTTGTAAAATAAGGTTTCGAAGAAATTCCTTCATAATTAAAAATGAGTTTTACTTGCGAATTCTCCTCCGCAATAATCAAATTACGGGGTGTTATTAAAACGTTTTCATCATCTGAACCGTTCAAGAAGATTACCTGAATTGGTTTTTCAACAACTACATTTTTAGGGACATAAACTACGGTTCCGTCAACTGCATAAGCTGTGTTCAATGCATTGAAGGGATTTTCAATTTCAGCAAGTTTCGCGATTTTATTTAACACCAAATCAGAATTTTTCTTAAGCAGATTTCCAAGACTATCAACAATAATTCCTTTAGCAGCTTCGCTCAAGCAGGAGAGATCCTTATCATAAATTCCGTTTACAAACACCAGGTAATCGCATAGGAAACCGTCCATTTTGTAATTTGACACCAGTTCCTTTGTTACCTTAACCGGTGCTGCATTCTGAGCCGGGGTAAAATTCTGTTTTAATATGGGTTTGATGTTTGTATACTTCCAATCTTCAGTTTTCAACGTAGGAAACGGAAGATTCTCAAATTCTGAAAGAGCACTTTTTCGAACTTTGTGAAACTCGGAACCCGCTTGACCGTTTAATTTTTTTTCAAACTCGATGAAGTTCTGCGAGTACCATTTTTTTGTTTTCATATTCTTTTCTTCCATAACTCTCCTTAAGCCAATTCGGCTTCGGTTTCTTTTAACCAATCGTATCCTTTTTCTTCGAGTTCCAGCGCAAGATTTTTGTCTCCGGATTTAATAATTCTTCCCTTATAAAGCACGTGAACAAAATCCGGGACAATGTAATCGAGCAATCTTTGATAGTGAGTTACTACAAGCACTGCATTATTTTCATTTTTGAATCTATTAACACCTTCGGCAACAATTTTTAGCGCGTCTATATCCAGCCCCGAATCTGTTTCATCTAGCAAAGCCAATTTGGGGTTTAACATAAGAAGCTGAAGAATTTCGTTTCTCTTTTTCTCACCGCCGGAGAAGCCTTGATTTACGGATCGATTTATCAAAGAGCTGTCCATCCCCAACAAAGAAGATTTTTCTTTAATTAGTTCTAGAAATTCTTTCGGGGTGATTTCTTCTTGACCGTGATACTTTCTTAATTCATTTATTGCTGTTTTAAGAAAAACATTATTAGAAATTCCGGGAATTTCTATAGGATATTGAAATGCAAGAAACAAACCTTCCCTCGCTCTATCTTCAGGAGCCATATCAAGCAAGTCTTTTCCTTCAAAATTTACTTCACCTTTTGTTATTTCGAAGTTCTCGTTTCCGGCAAGCACATTTGCAAGTGTGCTTTTTCCCGATCCGTTCGGACCCATAATTGCGTGAATCTCTCCTTTATTTATCTCGAGATTTAATCCCCGTAAGATTTCTTTGCCTTCAATTTCGGCATGTAGATTTTTGATAGTTATCATTATTTGTTTCCCAATTATTTTCATTTTTAAAATTCTTAACCGACGCTTCCTTCGAGACTAATAGCAAGCAGCTTTTGTGCTTCAACCGCAAATTCCATCGGAAGTTCATTAAATACTTCTTTACAAAATCCATTTACAATCATATTCACAGCATCCTCAGTATCAATTCCTCTTTGATTTAAATAGAATATTTGATCTTCACCTACTTTTGAAGTAGTTGCTTCGTGTTCTACTTGTGCAGATTCATTATCAACTTCTATGTAAGGAAAAGTATGTGCACCGCATCTATCGCCCATCAACATGCTGTCGCACTGTGAAAAATTTCTTGCACCATGGGCATTCTTTCCTATTTTAACTAAACCCCGGTATGAATTGTTGCTTTGTCCGGCACTTATTCCTTTTGATATAATAGTACTTCTCGTGTTTTTACCGAGATGTATCATCTTCGTCCCAGTGTCAGCTTGCTGGAAATTATTAGTAACGGCAACAGAATAAAATTCACCAACAGAATTATCACCTTGAAGAACACAACTCGGGTATTTCCAAGTAATTGCCGAACCTGTCTCTACTTGAGTCCAGGAAATCTTCGAATTGTTTCCTCTGCAAGCGCCACGTTTCGTCACAAAATTGTATATACCGCCTTTACCTTCGTTATCCCCCGGAAACCAGTTCTGAACTGTTGAATATTTTACTTCTGCATTTTCGAGAGCAACAATTTCGACAATTGCAGCATGAAGCTGATTTGTATCGCGCATAGGAGCAGTGCATCCTTCGAGATAGCTCACATAGCTGTTGTCATCAGCTATAATTAATGTTCTTTCAAACTGTCCCGTATCTATTGCATTTATTCTAAAATAAGTTGAGAGTTCCATTGGACATCGAACACCTTTGGGGATATAAACAAAAGATCCGTCACTAAAAACAGCCGAGTTAAGTGCGGCAAAAAAATTATCGGTTTGCGGAACTACAGAACCGATATATTTTTTCACTAAATCCGGATGATTCCGTATGGCTTCGGAAATGGAACAAAAAATTATCCCTTTTTCGCTAAGAGTTTCCTTGAATGTCGTGGTAACAGAAACCGAGTCAAAAACAGCATCAACTGCAACACCAGCAAGCC
>JAGFIY010000003.1 GCA_024103215.1 Melioribacteraceae bacterium
AAATAAGTTCCGGAATAATCTATAAATTTCACCAATGTTTGTACTGTCTCATTCGGATTAACAAGTACAGTATCTTTCCAACCTTTGTCATTCGGAGCAAGAATTGTGTTTCCGTTTCTCGAATATACCTGGAACAAAACACCATGAACATGCATTGGGTGATAATTATTAGTGTTATTAACAAATTTCCATTCTTCAAGTTTGTTGAAAGGAATTACTTCATCTATCCGGTTCATATCATAGGTTAATCCATTAATGCGATGCATTCCTGTTCCCATCATACCTTGACTTAGAGTAAATGTTCGGGTACCGGATATATCATTAATATCGTAGTAATCAATTGGTGGCAGTTCTTGAGGAGCTGTTCCGCTTGAAGACAAGTCTCCTGCAATATCAAACCTCAATAATTCCATTAGTGTGCCCTGATTGCCGATGCCACTGAAAGTTTGTGATTGCAGCGTTATTGAATTGCCAATATTGTAGGGCGCAAAGTCAAATAGGATTTCTATTCGCTCACCGGGTGATAAAAATACGCTTGAAGTGGGAACAACTTCATCCTTTAAACCACCATCAGTTGCGATAATATGGAATGGAGAATTATCAGAAAATCCCAGTTTATAAACCCTTGCATTGGAACCATTAACTATCCGAAATCGATATAATGTTTTTTGAACATCGAAGAAAGCTTCGGGTGTTCCGTTAACAAGTGGAACATCACCGAGGTATCCTAACATTCTATCCATCATGCTTGGTGAATAATTGAACTGCGGTTGGTAAACGGAATGTCTATCCTGAATTAGCAATGGAATATCATACGCGCCTGTTGGAAGACCGTACTGAAGTTCTTCCTCATCTTCAACTATAAAAAATCCGGCATATCCCATGTAAACATGTTTTGCTGTAAGATGATGAGCGTGTGAGTGATAAAAATAGGTGCCTGCTCTCTGAAAAACCGGAAATGAATAAGTATAATTATTACCAGGCTGCACAGCATCCTTTGGCTGTCCATCCATCAATTCCGGGACAAGCAAACCATGCCAATGGATTGTTGCTTCTTCAGTATATTGATTTTCGAACAAGACGGAAAAGTCACTACCTTTCTGCACTCTAATTGTAGGACCGGGATAAGAATTGTTCAGCCCCAATATTTGAGTTGTCGTTCCAGGCCAGACTTCAACCTCAGCTGAATTAAATATTAGAGATTCGCCGGGTTGTAATTCTGGCGGAAAGCGCAAAGGGTTGCCGGCTTGCAGTTTGGTGATTATTCTATCTTGAGAATATATATTCGGAATAGCTACTAAAGCCATACCGGCTAATGATGATTTTATTATAAAGTCACGTCGTTTCAATTAGTACCTGCGTTTTCAAGTTGTAGATTATATATTTCTATTAATACACTATGCAGTCAATTCTAATTGTATTGCTGGATGATTATTACCAATTAAATATGATACTGCTTGCAGTTTCCTTCTCCACTATCTTCAATAAACTGTAGTAAGGATATTTTATAACTGATGTATTTTTGATTTCTTCCTTCACCATAGCTCAAATGTTTTCTCTTCTAAACAATGTATAAACATAAGGTCTTTTACCACCGGATGGATTTATATAAAGATGATCCAAATATTTAATCAATTCAAAATCATTACCAAGGAATTCAGAAATCATTTTATGATCATAATTAACAACATCGAGACCGCTGCATTTCTTCGCTCCTTCAAGAGAGAACACAGCAATAATTACAAACCCGCCTTTTTTTACAACTCGTTTTAATGTAGAAAGATAACCGGCTTGTTGTTTTTCTTCAGTTAAAAAATGAAGCACCGTTCTGTCGTGCCACAGATCAACCTTTAAAGTGTTATCGAGATTTTGTGTGTTCGTAATATCATCAACATTCCATTTCACAAAACTTGAATTTTCTTTTGATATTCTTGTTTTGGATTTTTCGAGTGCAATTGTACTAATATCGGTTGCTATAATATTTTTATACCCTTGCTGAATTAAATTGTCAATTAATGTTGTTGCGCCGGAGCCTACATCCAATATTACCGCATTTTTATCAAGTCCACATTCCGCAATAAAATCTATCGATGGTTTAGGTATTTCTTCATACCATCCTAAGTTAGTCATATCATTTGAAGAATAAACTTTGTTCCAGTGTTCTTTGTAATTAATATGTTTTTTGTCGCTGTCTTTCATTTTCTCTCCTTCTTTAGATTTCAACTCCAAATTTTGCTAAGAGAGCTATCATTAAATAGTAGAATAGTACTGTTACTCCGGATGCCAAAGATAAAGCAAGATAAAAATTTAATTTCATTCTTAACAAGATCGGTAGAATAATAAAAAGTCCGAGTGAAGGAATCACCATCCAAAATACACTTGTTGAAAACTGGGAAATCTTTGCAACATCCTTTGTCTCGATGTATAACCAAATCATTGCCAATATCAAGATTAGAGGAACATAAGCAAGAATGTCCCCAATAAAAGAACTTTTTTTGACACCTTGGATACGGCAACAAATTAAAACAGCTGAGAGAGTTGCTTTAATTATAGCAAGCAGTTCATCTATTTTATCAAATTCATTTTCTTAACGGAATTGTTATTCCCAACTTTCAATTCATAAAAATAAATACCTGTTGTTAAGTTGCTCGCATCATATTGATACTTATAGCTGCCTGCTTCCATTGTATTGCTAATCAATGTTGCTATTTTTTGTCCAAGTGCATCATAAATATTTAGTTCAACGGGATTAACTTCGCTCAGAGTGAATTCAATGGTTGTAGAAGGATTGAATGGGTTTGGGTAGTTTTGTTTTAATTCGAATTCAGGTGGAATAAAATTATCTTCGACTGAAGTTACTATTAGAGTAATATTAATACCGGTTAAAGAATCTGCCGTAGTAGATATTTCAAATAAATTGCTTGTACTATTTTGCACACCGATTTTCTGGGCAATGATTTCATAAGTTCCAACAGGTAATATAGGTATTGCAAAAGAACCTTGTGACGAAACTACATCGTAAGTATATATCTTTTCATCGGTAATAGATTTCAAGTAAACAAGGGCGTCATTAACGGGGGAGTTTCCGCTATTCGATAAAACTGAGCCTTCAACGAAACCCGCACCAAAAGATGAATCGCGAAGCAACACGATATCAATATTCGACATTCTGCCGGATATATTCAAAGAATCGGCGTCTTGCCAAAAAACTGCCGGTGTATTATTCATATTATAATACCCTGGAATAGTCAAAGGTGCAAAGGCTTGCACGTAGTAATCATCCGGGAATTTAATATTATTTATTTCGTAATTGCCGTTTTTATCAGTAAGGGTTGTGTAACTTCTGTTTAGATCATCATCTTGACCTGCGGTTATTTTTGTTGGTGTATGAGTTCCCTTTCTAATAACAACTATCGACTTTTTCAGGGTTGCCGTTTCAATATCCGTTATTGTTCCCTCTATTCCAAAATCAGTTTCGGTTTCTTCTTCTAATGTAAATTCTAAATTTATTGTCTCATCTCTATTCAATTCTATAATATCTGCACCAATCGGGGAATCTTTCCCGTTTGCAAACTGCATATAATAACCATCTTTAAAAGCTGCCGTGAAATAATTACCGACAGGTAACTCAGCGCTAAAATTCCCGTTTTCATCGGTTAATGCCGAATCAATTAAAATAAGCTGGTCATAGAAAAAATAGACTTTAGCATTCTGTAAAAATGAACTGCTGTCTTTAACAATACCGTTTATATTTCCACTGTGATGTATTTGGAAATTTTCATGTTCGGTTTCAATATTTATAACAGGTTCTTCACTATTGTTATAAATAGTAATTACAGAATTTGCATGGTCCTCTCCTAAACTAAAGTAATTGTATTGAATTACTTCGAATGTAAAACCGTTGCCGGGAGATAATTCGATAGGAAAGGATGAAGAAGTGTTTAAGCGAATCGCATAAATATCCGCGTCATACTTAATGCTGTCTATCTTAATTATTTCTTGTGAGTCGTTAGCTACTCGCACTAGTTTAGATCTATTAAAGTTATCCTTAAAGTGCAAGTAACGGGGCATAACTCTCAGTCCATCATTGTGTTGAGCATATATGTTGATAGTTATAATCAACAAAAGTAAATGTCGTATTTTCATATCTAACTCATCTTAATCTGATTTTATTTTTTATAAAAAATATTGTGGCCGTTGATAACAAAAGTAAAAACAAAAAGTATAAAACTATTTTTGAGTTTTCTTCCCTTATTTCAATTTTATCGCTATTGCCTGCTAAAGTAAACGCCGCCCAATAATACGGATTAGGATTTACTTCCGAAATGAACTTAATTTTTGCTTCTCTCAACGCATCCGCTTTGTCGTAACCTTTGCTTAAATAATCATAAAAATATGCCATTAATTCAGCAGTATGTTTATCGCTGACATCCCACAAAGAAAGAATAACACTTCCAGCACCTGCGTCGAAAAATGCTTTCTGAAGACCAATAATACCTTCGCTTCCTTTTAGAGTACCTAAACCGGATTTACATGAACTCAAAACAACCAAATTGCTATTTAAATCCAGCTCCGCTATTTCAGCAGGTTCAATTAGTCCGTTATTTTCTAAATCGTTTGCAACTACTATAACCGGATTTTCATCGAATAAAAAGGAATGAGTTGATAAATGAATTATTTCCGAATTCTCTAAACGAGAAATTATATTCGTCTCTGTTGCATCGCTCCCGGTTAATAGTATATCATTACTAAAATAGCTTTCTATCGTTTCGACTTCTTCTTCGGAAAATTTTAGCGGAGCAATATTTATGTTACGCGAGTACAAATCACTTAATTCTATTTTTCTTTGTCCTGTATAATTATCACTAGGTACTCCAAAATCCGGATTGCCGACAATTAATACGGTTTCATTGCTACGACTTGGAATTTGCAACTTCTCTAATATTGCGTACGACGGAACATACGAAACAGGGTAGTCTTCAATTAAAAATCTTGCTCTTGATATTTTATTACCTCCCCCTTCTTTATAACCAAGCACAAAAAATTCAAACGGTATTTTCAAAAATTCGTTAGGAAGAGATAATATTAGATTTGAACCCCGGGGAATTTTTTTAATAACCGGTTCAAACAGCTTTGAAAAAAGTTTATGTGAATTATCAGCCTTAAATGCAAACAAATCCTTATTGAATGAAATTGCTTCGGGGTTTAAATTACTATTGTAGTAAGGCGATACTTGAGAAATGATTTTATTAACTTCGCTTATATCAGCGGTTAATTCGATTGTTTCAAAATCGGAATTATTTAAAACAAACAAATAAATCTTGTCGCCGCTGATTAGATATTTTAAGAAATATTCGTCTGTCTTCAATTTTGTGTTATTTGTATAACCATTGATGATATTCTTAAGATTTTCGAGTGTTATTAAAGACGGACTAACTTGCAGTTTCTCTTCAAGATATTGTAGTTCTTTAAAACCCTCTGAGCTGTCGATTAAATTATTTGCCTGCATCCAAAACAAATCATAGTATTGATTTACGAGGGAATCATTTTTATTAGCCGATAGTTTTACTTTACTAATATTAAAAAGAGTGTTTTTTGATCTCGACAAATCGTTTACTGCAAAAGCTTTTCGATACATTTTTTTATCGATGTATAACTTTATAAGGGAGTCATACATACCGGAGTTATTCACAAAAAAGTCAATTTGAATATTACTACTGCCTGCTATTGAGTTGTAAAGATGTTCTATCTGCAGAATCCCTTTCAAATAATATTCTTCAGCCGAATCTGCATTATTAATTGACAAATAATAATCTCCGAGTTCTTTATAGATTTCCGCTAGGTTACTTTTATCACCTGCTTTTAAAGAATAGTTTTCTGCTGATAACAAACTCTCATACTTTGCCTTGCCGTTTAAGGCTTCGGCTAAAATTAAGTACTGCATTCCGAGAAGTTGATTGAGATCATACTCTATTGAGAGATTTAATTGTTCCCCTAAAATATTTTTCCCATTTTCAACC
>JAGFIY010000009.1 GCA_024103215.1 Melioribacteraceae bacterium
TTTCATGGATAACAGCAACAGAGATTAACAATTCCGGGTTTGAGTTGTACAGAGACGGTATTTTGATAAAATTCATAAACGGCAACGGAACAACAAGCGACGAAAAATATTATTCATATACTGATCAAAATTTACCCAACGGGATTTACGAATATGAACTGATCCAGATAGATTTTGATGGATCTAGAGAAAGTTCAGCAAAAATCAATGTTGAAGTTGATATTCCATTGAAATATGAACTCGCTCAAAACTATCCGAATCCGTTTAATCCAAGTACTACGATTTCATTTACTATCCCTCAGTCTGATTTCGTAACTATAAAAATCTTCAATTCAATCGGTGAAGAAATCGAAACCTTAGTAAACGAAATAATGGATGCCGGGACGCATAGGATAGAATTTACTGCGGATCGTCTTTCGAATGGTGTATATGTCTATACTCTCCAAACCAGGGATCATTTTCAATCAAAAAAGATGATCCTGTTGAAGTAATCTTTGGATCACTATCGGTAAGATTCTAATCCCCCGGAAGTTTTTCGGGGGATTTTTTAAGAATTTAAGCGAAATTTTAAAAATAGATTAAAAAATTCCCTAATCAGAAAAAAAAATCTTGTTAATTATTTTTTCCGCATTATATTTCGAGCCGCAATTTTAAACAACTTATTTAAATACTAAAAAATGGGGGATAGACAATGTCTATGTATATGATTAATAATTTTGTTCATTTACTCTTTGCTGTAATTTGGATCGGCGGAATGATCTTTATGAATTTGGTTTTAATGCCGTCATTAAATTCAGTTGATCCAAATGAGCGAGGCAAACTTTTCGGGCAGATAGCAAAACGTTTTACAATTGTTGCCTGGGGTAGTACTATTTTATTACTTATTACCGGTATTTTTAAAACACCTACTGGAATGCTTTTCAATTTATCAACCGATTATGGAATGATGATAACTTTTAAACATATTTTATTTCTAATTATGATGATTTTTGGAAGCATCATTACATTTGTTGAAGCGCCAAAAATCAGGAAGTTTGCTCCAAAGCCCGGAGAAAAGCCAGTACAAGAATTTATTAATGCACAAGGAAAGATTAAGTTGCTTTCCGGCAGTAATATGATTTTGGGAATTATTATTTTGATTGCAGTTTCAATTTATTAATAAAAAATTTTTTTCAAGGCTGTTTCAAAGTATATTCTACCAGCTCAATCTTAGAGCAAACCGAATAATAAATTCGTTAACAACAAGTTCTTGCTTCTGTGTATAACTTACGAAACAGCCTTATACTAAAAGACTCATAATAACAGACAAGTCCACACGTTTATTCTTAGTTATAAATCCAATAAATTATTTAATTGAAAACTTAAGAAATATGAACACCTTTTCGGAAATTTCATACGAACTCAATGGATTTAAAATTATGTTGAAAGACGATATTGTAAAGTATTTTAAGATAGCCGTTTTTAAATAATAGATCAGTTTTATAAACTTGTTGATAAACTTGTTGATAAACTAGAACTACACATAAGTTTTCCAGAATCTAGGAAAACTGTTTGTTATTTGATTTGTAAGAAAATGAAATATTTTTTTTGAGAATAACTTTTAATTTTTTGTCAATTCCAATAAGTTTGTATTTCAATATTTGTTAAATAAAAAGTAGGATAAGATATGCCCGATTCTAAGGAACCTGGCGCGAGTATTTTCAAAACATTTGAAATCATAACTTTCACACGGATTTAAACCTACCCTTTTGCTTGGTTGTCTCCGTTGTGAAAGACGGAGGTACCAGTGAAAAATCTAATATTTGTACCTGAATTAAAAGAAATCATCACCAATCAAAATTGGACTGAGTTTTTTGAACTTGCAGAAGATATGCACCCTGCGGAATTAGCGGAGGTCCTTTCCCCACTTGAACCCCAAGAAATTTGGGAACTAATCGACAAGCTTAGTATAGAAAAAAAGAGTGAGATATTCAGTCATCTTGATTCATCACTTCAGGTTGAGGTAACCGAACTTATCGGTAGACTAAAATTAGCTGAGCTTCTTACCGAAATGCCTTCGGATGATAGAGTGGATTTATTTAAAAAATTTCCCGTAGAAATGCAGGAAAATATTTTGCCCGCATTAGCAAGAGTCGAGCGAGAGGACATTAGAAGACTTGCTTCCTATCCGGAAGGAAGTGCCGGATCTGTTATGACTTCTGAATATGTTTCAGTTCCGGATACAATTTCTGTTGAAGAAGCAATTAGAAGGTTAAGGTTAGAAGCAACAAAAAAAGAAACAATTTACTACACCTATGTTATAGATAATTCACGAAAGTTAATTGGTTTTGTTTCACTCTCCGATTTAATACTTGCTAATCCTTCCGCATTTATTAGAGATGTAATGCATGAAGAAGTATTATTTGCACAAGTTGATGAAGATCAAGAGAAAGCAGCAAGAAAGATTCAAAAATATGATTTGATTGCTCTTCCTGTGGTTGATGCTGATAACATTTTAGTTGGTATCATTACTCACGACGACGCTCTTGATATTATCACCCAAGAACAAACAGAAGATTTCGAAAAAATAATGGCTATCACCGGCTCTCATGAAGCTGGAGTTTATCTTAAAACACCAGCATTGATTCATTTTAAAAACCGCGCAATCTGGATTGTTTCGCTCGCAGCTCTTGGTTTGGTATCGGGTGCTATTATTCACAGTTTTGAATCAACTTTAACGAACTTTATGATTCTTGCACTTTATATGCCGATGGTTGCCGATACCGGGGGAAACACCGGAAGCCAATCTGCAACTGTTGTCGTAAGAGCATTAGCGCTTGGGGAACTCACTTTTAGAGACTTATTTAAAGTATTGTGGAAGGAACTTAGAATATCCGTAATGCTTGCCGGTGTGCTAGGTGTTTTATCTTGGATGAAAGTAATGCTGCTTTCACATGGTACGGAATTTTCAAGCAATTTCTCACTAGAAAAAATTGGATTTGCTATTGCTGTGGCTCTTTCATTGCAAGTAATTACTGCAACATTGATCGGTGCGTTTCTGCCTTTAGTTGCCTCAAAATTTAAACTTGATCCGGCTGTGGTCGCGAGTCCTGCACTTACAACAGTTGTGGATATCACCGGACTTTTGATCTATTTCTCGATTGCAAAGATGCTATTGGGAATATGAAAGTTCAGCTTTATGATATTGACTATAAAATGAAAATAAAATTTATTCAATGTCGAATTGAATGTTTGTTTATTGCATCCAATAACATTTTTCATTGCAAACCTAGTCTTTATAGAGTAAATTTCACATTCTTATGAAAAAAATTATTTTTTCGAAATTTACCGCCGCAGGAAATGATTTTGTTCTGCTTGATGAATCACTGAATCCGGAATTAAAAAATAATACGCAATTAGCTTTGATTCTTTGCGATAGGAATTTCGGGATTGGGGCTGATGGATTACTTATTTATTCGGAAATTTCGAATGATGAAATATTGATTAAATATTTAAATTCGGACGGATCAAGCGGGTCGCTATGTGGAAACGGTTCAAGATGTGCGGCAGAATATTATTTCGAAAAAAGAGCCGGGGAATGTGGAAGTGTAAAAATTCATAATTTGGGCATCGAATATTCCGCAGAAAAATTGGAAAACAACTTTGTAAAATTCGGTTCTTTTAGAATTAAGATTTTAAATGATAATATTGAGATAGAGGAGAATTTTTTTAAGCTGAACGGAATTTGGTTCGATACCGGCTCACCACATTTTGTGACGGATTTCGATGAGATATATTTTTCTGAAAAAAAAACAAATTTCTTCGAATTCGATTTTGCTTCCACAGCTGTTAAAATTCGGCACAATAAAAATTTTAGTGATTCCGGAACTAATGTAATTTTTATACAACAGCACGGCGATGAGTTTTTAATTAGATCGTTTGAGCGGGGAGTTGAATCCGAAACTCTATCCTGTGGTTCCGGTACAGTTGCCGCGGCAATATTTTGTGCGTTAAAACGAAACAAAAGATCACCGGTAAATTTCAGAACTATTAAAGACTATAATTTGAGTGTAGAGTTCAAAAATGTAAACCATAATTTCGAATCTGTCTTTTTGAAAGGACCGGTTAAACGCTTATTTGATGGAGAATTTTTTTATAAAAAATAAATTTAGAGGAAAAAATGTCTAAAGCTGTATTCACAATTCGGTATGATATTATTCCCGCAAAACGGGAAGAATATCTCAATGTTATCAAAGAGCTGAAAACTCTCATCAAAGCAGATGGACTTGAAAGTTATTCTGTGTTTGAACATAAAAATCACGAAAATACTTTTACTGAAATCTATCTTTTCGAAAGCAGAAAAGCATACGAGGATTTTGATGATGATCCTGACGAGCGAGTAGATATTCTGATGAACAAACTTTCGGATATGATAGTACAACAAACAACTAATTATTCTGTCCTTTATGAAATTTAATCCCAATGTTTGAGTTTGTAGGCGCGTTACATATGCACTCAACTTATTCCGATGGCTCGGGTACTGTTGAAGAAATTGCAAAATATGCTGATGAAGTCGGTTTGGATTTTATTATACTTACCGATCACAACACCTTACGAGCACTTAATGAAGGGAAAGAAAAATGGTATGGTAACACTCTCCTTCTTGTAGGTTGTGAAATAAATGATAGAAACAATCAAAATCATTATCTCGCCCTAAATATCAAAGAAACTTATTCAACCCGTTTGGCTGCCGTAGAATATGTTAAGAAAGTGAAAGAAGCCGGCGGTATTGGATTTTTAGCTCATCCCCACGAAAAACGGGATTCGATGGAAGAACATCCCCCATATCCCTGGACCGACTGGGATACGAAAGATTTTACCGGAATCGAGATTTGGAATCACATGAGTGAATGGATGGAAGGATTGACGGAGCAGAATAAGTTCAATCATTTTGTTCATCCACTTCGTTCAATTGTTGCTCCTAATCCTGAAACAGTAAAAGTTTGGGACGAACTTAATCTAGAAAGAAAAGTTGTGGGTATCGGCGGTGTTGACGCGCACGCTCATAAAATAAATCTTATGGGATTTTTTGAAGTAGAAGTCTTTCCTTACAAAGTTCTTTTTAAATCGGTACGAACTCACGTTTTTTGCGAAACAAATATCGAAAAAGGAGAATCTTCAGATCATATTGAAAATGCAAAAACTCTCATCTATTCTGCATTAGGACACGGAAGATGTTTCGTTTCAAATTATTATCATGGGGACGCAAAGGGTTTTAGGTTCTTCGGAGAAGCAGGAAATAAAATTTATCACATGGGTGATACTATTAAGTTAACCGGGAAAGTCAAACTTAGAGTCATACTTCCCAATATCAGCGGACGGATAATTTTAGTAAAAAACGGCGAAATGGTTGATGAAGTAGATAATTTTGACGCTGAATTCATAATAACTCGACCCGGGATTTATAGAGTTGAGGTTTATCAAGCAGAAAATGCGTGGATATTTTCAAACCACATACGAATTGTTGAATGATTGTTAATCAGAATACATTTTTTTATCTTAACCGCTTCAAAAAATTGAAATAATATAACGGAGTAGATGTGTTAGCGAAAAAAAAGAAACTAACCAAAAAGCAGATCAAAGAAGATAAGTTAGTAACTTATTACAACAAAGCACTCGAATTTTTTGACGATTTCAAACAACAGATTTCAATCGCTGCCATTGCAATTGCGGTAATTGTTGTTGCAATAATTGTTTATAACAACAAAGTTGAAAGTGATAATCTTGCAGCAACTACTGAACTATCTAGAGTAATGCCCTTTTACGAACGAGGAAATTACAGACAGGCAATCGACGGTCAGCCCGGCACAAATAACATCGGACTCTTCAAGATTGTCGATGAATATGGTTCATCGGAACAGGGCGAAGTTGCAAAAATTTATCTTGCGAACAGTTATTATTATCTCGGAAAAATCGATTCGGCATTGACGTTTTATTCGGATTTCGGCGGAAGCAACAAGATGTTCAAAGCAACGGCGCTTGCCGGTGAGGCTGCTTGTTATCATAATATGGGTGAATTTGAAAAAGCTGCTTCAAAATTTGAAAGTGCTGCAGGTATTGATAAGTTTAATGCTCTAAATGCTGATTACTTATTAAACGCTGGTCTTTCCTACGTTGAAGCCGGACAGAAAGAGGATGCGAAAACTGTTTTTGAGAAATTGGGAGAGGAATACCCAAATTCCGCACCAGGCAGAGATATCGGCAGATATTTGGTCATGGTGGAATAAAATATTGACTTTAACCTATTACCTAACTATTTTTTTCAAATCTAATTGATGGAAAAGTAATGGCTGATACCTCAGATTTTAGAAATGGATTAATAATAAAATTTAAGAACGATCTTTACAGTATTACCGAATTTCAACACGTTAAACCTGGTAAAGGAGGGGCATTTGTTAGGACAATGCTCAAAAATTTGAGAACAGGTAAAGTTCTTGACAACACCTTCCGTGCCGGCGAAAGTGTTGAAATAGTTCGTGTAGAAAGAAGAAAATATCAGTATCTTTATAAAGAATCGGGTGGATTTGTGTTAATGGATTATGACACTTATGAACAGATGACAGTTCCGGAAGAAACCTTTGATGAAGGAAGGGTTTTTCTCAAAGAAGGACTGGATGTAGAACTTCTGCTCGATGATCAAGATAAAATTGTTACTGCAGAACTTCCCATTTTTGTTGAATTGGAAGTTACCGAAACCGAACCTGGTTTTAAAGGCGATACTGCAACTAATGTTATGAAGCCGGCTACAGTTGAAACCGGGGCGAGTGTGCAAGTCCCCTTGTTTATTAATATCGGGGATATGCTTAGAATAGATACTCGTACCGGAACTTATGTTGAGAGAGTTAAAAAATAATTGGTGATTATGGATATCAACCTACTTAAAAGACTCATTAGAGTCGTCGAAAAAAGTGATATAACCGATTTCTCCGTTCAAGAAGGAGATTTAAAGGTTAGAATTTCAAAACGAGTTGACGGTACTACAGGGCAATATGTTCAGCCACAAATTTTTCAACAGCCAGCTGCATCTCCGCAGATTGAAACGAAGCAGGATTCTGCTCAGACTGCTAAGCCTGATTCATCTTCCAATCTACACGAAATTAAGTCGCCCATTGTTGGAACTTTTTACAGAGCACCTGCGCCCGATGCTGATCCTTACATTCAAGTTGGCGATGAAATCATGGAAGGTACGGTTTTGTGTATAGTTGAAGCTATGAAACTAATGAACGAAATCGAAAGTGATGTGAGTGGAAAGATTGTTAAAATCCTTGTAGAAAACGCAACACCGGTTGAATACAATCAACCATTGTTCCTTATTGAAAAAAAATAAACTTGTCCAAATAGTCCAGGTGATTTTTTGTTTCACAAAATTCTAATCGCAAATCGCGGTGAGATCGCTTTAAGAGTAATCAGGACTTGTAAAGAACTAGGAATAAAAACAGTTGCAGTTTATTCCGAAGCAGATAGAGATTCTTTACACGTTGTGCTTGCGGATGAAGCGGTTTGCATAGGACCTCCTCCGTCTACCGAAAGTTATCTTAAAATTCCGAGCATTATTTCTGCCGCACAAGTTACCGGTGCCGATGCAATTCATCCGGGTTATGGATTTCTTGCCGAGAATGCAGATTTTAGTGCAATCTGCCAGGAATCAAACATCAAGTTTATAGGTCCTTCACCAAATATGATAGAAAATATGGGGGATAAAGCGCTCGCTAAAGAAACCATGCGGAAAGTCGGAGTTCCCGTTGTTCCAGGTAGTTTAGGACTAATAAAAGATGTAGCCGAAGCAAAGAAAGTTGCTGCGGAAATTGGTTATCCGGTTATGTTGAAAGCCTCTGCCGGAGGCGGCGGAAAAGGGATGAGAATTGTTTGGGATGAAGAAAAAATTGAGAAGGCATTCCAAACAGCAAGTAACGAAGCCGGATCTGCATTCGGCAATCCTGCACTCTATATGGAAAAGTATATTGAAAATCCAAGGCATGTTGAGATTCAAGTTATTGGTGATGGAAAAGGCGAAGTGTATCATTATGGGGAGCGAGATTGTACGGTTCAGAGAAGACATCAAAAGCTGATTGAAGAAACTCCCTCACCGGTTATAACCCCGGAGGTTAGAGAAAAAATGGCTGAGGCAGCAATCCTAGGTTGTAAATCCGTAAATTACGAGGGAGCCGGAACAGTAGAATTTCTAGTCGATAAATACTTGAATTTTTACTTTATCGAAATGAATACTAGAATTCAAGTTGAACATCCCGTCAGCGAAATGGTATACAATATAGATCTAATTAAACAACAAATTTTAGTAGCAAGCGATGGAGTTGTTGAAGATAAACCTCGCAAACCATATGGTCACAGTTTTGAATTTAGAATAAATGCTGAAGATCCCGATCATAATTTTAGACCTTCTCCAGGCAGAATTGAATATGTCCATTTCCCCGGAGGTTTTGGAGTTAGAGTGGATTCGCATGTTTATACTGATTATATTATCCCGCCTTACTATGATTCACTTATTGCAAAACTCATTGTTTGGGGAACCGATAGAAAACATGCGATTATGAGAGCTCGGAGAGCTTTTGAAGAAATGGCAATAGAAGGAGTAAAAACTACAATGCCTTTTCATAAAGCGGTGCTTGAGAATGATAAATTTATAAAAGGCGATTACGATACATCTTTTATCGATCACTTATTAATAAAAAAATAGAGGTCAAGATGAATATCCCGGAAAATTTAAAGTACACAAACGATCACGAATGGATTAAAGTTGACGGCACAACCGGAACAATAGGAATTACCGATTATGCGCAGAGTGAATTAGGAGATATTGTTTTTATTGATATCGATCCGGATTTGCTGGAAATTAACAATGGAAATTCTTTTGGTTCGATTGAAGCTGTTAAAACCGTCAGCGATCTTTTTGCGCCTTGCAGCGGAAAAGTGATCGAAATAAACTCAAAACTTGAGGACGAACCTCAATTAGTGAACAGCGATCCCTATGGCAATGGTTGGTTGATTAAAATTGAAATTTCGAATCCTAGTGAATTAGATAACTTGATGGACAGCGAAAGTTACAAGAATCAAATTGGTCAATGAAAATATTATACGTATCCGGTTATACCCGGATGGTATTGTTTAATAAACTTCTGCCAAAAGCGCTTCGAAAAAATGGTTTTGATGTAACTGAATTTGATTGGAATTCGGTAAAAAAATTTAACCGGATTTTTAATCTGATTCCTCGCGAAAAAATTGAAAATGAAATAAACAGCAAACTCATCAAAACAGCTCAAAAAACGAAACCACATTTTGTTTTCATTTTGAAAGGCGAACCGCTTTCTGTCGAAACTTTGGACATCCTTAGAAATGAAATTGGAGCAGTTACATTTAACTGGTTCGGAGATGATCCGTGGGAGTTTCCAACCTTCTCCGGCAAAGTTGCCAATCATTATGATTTCTTTTTCACTTACGATCCCTACAGCGTTAAACTTTACAATAAGATCGGCCAAAAAAATGCGTTTCATCTTCCTTACGGATATGATGAACATTTAGTCGATTCAATTGAACTGTCGGAAAAAGAGAAAAAAAAATATGAATGTGATATTGCATTTATCGGCAGTCATTATCCAAAACGCGAAGAACTCCTTGTGCAGCTGAAAGATAAATATAAACTCAAAATATGGGGCAGGGGTTGGAAAGGAACTTCTTGTGAGGATCTTTATCAAGGTTCTGCTTTATATGGAACAGATATGCTGAAAGCAATGAAATCGGTTAAAATATTGCTGAACATTCATAAAGGATTCGAAGAAGGTGTTGAAGAATCTGGTGAGGGATTAAATTTAAGAGTTATGGAAGCTGTTGCATCAAAATCCTTTCAGCTTACCAATAATCAAGCTGATATAAAAAACCGTTTTGTTCCAAACAAAGAAATTGCTGTTTTCAATTCTTGGAATGAATGTCTGGATAAAATTGAATATTTTTTAGATGACGATAAAAAACGTAAAACTATAGCAGAAGCAGGCTATAATAGATTTCTTAAGGATCATACACTCGATAAAAGAATGAAAGAAATGATGAACATTATACAAGTCCATAAAACTAAATGAAACATTCCGAAACAATTTTAATTATAGATTTTGGCTCACAGTACACTCAGCTTATTGCACGGCGAATACGTGAGAATAACGTTTATTGTGAAATTCATCCTCATCATATCGGGATAAACGAAATTAAAGATTTAAATCCTGTTGGAATAGTTCTTTCCGGCGGACCGATGAGTGTTTATGATGAAGGTGCTCCTACGATCCCGGAAGAAATTTTCAAACTCGGTATTCCGGTTCTCGGCATTTGCTACGGAATGCAGTTGATGGCGGTTAATTTTGAAGGAAGGGTGGAACCGGCTAAAAACCGTGAATACGGTAAATCGGTTTTACAGCTTGTAACAGGATGCAAACTCTTTGAAGGAGTAAAAAATAATTCAGCCGTCTGGATGAGTCACGGAGATTATATCACGCGCCTACCGAATTCATTCAACGTTACAGCCCGAACTGAGAACTCTCCAATTTGCGGTATTGCCGATTCCGCAAGAAATTTGTACGGACTTCAATTTCATCCCGAAGTGAACCATACTGAAGAAGGCAGTAAAATCATAAAGAATTTTCTTTTTAAGATTTGTTATTGTTCTGGTAATTGGACTGCTAAAAACTTCACGCAAAGTAGTAAGACGGATATAAAGGAAATAGTTGGAAATAAAAAAGTCCTTTGTGCTCTTAGTGGTGGAGTCGATTCATCAGTTGCTGCAATTCTTGTTGATAAAGCAATAGGGGATCAGTTGATCTGCATTCATGTTGATACCGGACTGATGAGAGAGAATGAGAGCAATTTAATTATTAAGATGTTCGAAGAGAAATATGATCTACAAATAGTTCATGTAGATGCATCTAAAATATTTCTCGAACGATTGAAGGGAATTGTAGATCCGGAACGGAAAAGGAAAATTATCGGCGAAACTTTTATAGAAGTTTTTGAGAATGAAGCAGTAAAATTTGAAGGCGTGGAATATCTTGTACAGGGAACACTTTATCCGGATGTAATCGAATCGACAAGTGTGAAGGGAAATTCAGTTACAATCAAAACTCATCATAATGTTGGCGGATTGCCCGAACAAATGAACCTGAAGTTAATTGAACCTTTTAGAGAATTGTTTAAAGATGAAGTAAGAGAAATTGGGAGGGAACTTGAGCTGCCGGACTCATTTATTGGTCGTCACCCCTTTCCAGGACCAGGTCTCGCAGTACGTGTTTTGGGCGAGGTGACCGAAGATCGACTTGAAATTCTTAGAGAAGCTGATGATATTTTCATAAACGAATTACATCGTTTTGAACTTTACAACAAAATCTGGCAAGCATTTGCAGTACTGCTTCCGGTTCAAACCGTTGGAGTAATGGGAGATTTTAGAACTTACGAAAACGTTGTAGCATTGCGTGCTGTGACCTCCACCGACGGTATGACTGCAGATTGGTACAGATTTTCAAATGAATTTTTGGAAACAGTTTCAAACAAAATTATCCGTGATGTCAAAGGAGTAAATAGAGTTGTTTACGATATCAGTTCTAAACCGCCTTCCACAATCGAATGGGAATAGATAATGAATGAGAAAGAATTTAAAGTGAATAAAGCTGTTAAATTTGAAGAAGAAGGTAAATTTCTTCATGCTCTCCAAGTTTATAGACAATTGATTGCCGATGAAGAATACGGCAGGTTCTCAGTAATAAAACTTGCAAATATTTACGAAAAGTTGAACAACATTGACACCTCCATAAAACTGATTGAGAACTTTATCTCAAAAAACCAAGAAGATGATAATGTCCTTAACTATCTGGCAAACCTACTTTTAAGAAACAACAAATTTGAAAAAGCTCTTGACGTTCTCAACCGGGTTAAGGATGATGATACTTACGAAAGCAGTTTTCTGAAAGGTTATGCAAAGTTTCATTTAGGTGATTATGAACATGCGATTAAATATTTTAATGAACTTATAATAAGTAATACGAATCTCGAACTTCACTCTGATACATTTTTATATTTAGCAAAATCATATTTGAATTTGGGTAATTTGGATAAAGCTCACGAAGCTGCAGAAAAAGCTGAAATGTTTTATCAAAACAACAGTGAGTTGCTGCTAACGCTTGCAATTATTTTTTACAACAAGGAAATGTTTCTTCATGCGCACGAAAAGGTGAGAAAAGCTCTTGCACTAAGCGATAGAAATATTCGGGTTATAAAATGGACGGCAAAAATTCTCTACAAACTTGAAGAGTATGACAGAGCAGAAACTTTTGCTAAAGAATATCTTGAAAAATTGCCTAACGATTCTGAGATAAACCTCTTGATGGGAAATATCCTAAATTCGCTTAAAAGGGAAGACGAGGCAAAGTTCTACTATCTAAATTCTGAAACATTCGACAGAAGTCAAAAAAAAGTAAATGTTGATTGAATTGCATGACAGGTTCAAGCGACAAATTTCGAATTAAAGATTTATCCCCCGACGACAGACCCCGCGAAAAATTAATACTTAAAGGTTCTCAAAGTTTAAGCGATGCCGAATTAATCGCCATAATACTGCGAACAGGAACAAAAGGAAAAACAGTTCTTGAAGTAGCCCAAAATTTGATAAAAGATCACGGAAATTTGGCGCAATTAGCTTCTAAATCGGTTGAAAATTTTACGCAAAATTTGGGAATCGGAAAGGATAAAGCAGCAACCTTAGCAGCAGCATTTGAGTTGAGCAGACGAATTTCCGTTGATCAAAGGTGGTTCTCAAAACAGAAAATAACCTCTCCCGGGGATGTTGCCAAGATTTTCGGACCCTTGCTTCGAGATGAGATGCAGGAGAAATTCTTTGTTATTTGCCTAAATTCGGCAAATAAAATCATAAAATACAAAGATATCTTCACGGGAACGCTTAATTCGAGTATAATTCATCCTCGCGAAATATTTAAATTCGCGTTAGATAACAATTCAGCCAATATCATACTCCTTCATAATCATCCGAGCGGCAATTTAGAGCCTAGTGGCGAAGATGTACAAATCACAAAAAGGCTCGTTGATGCAGGAACTATTTTAGGAATTAAAGTGTTTGACCATATTATTATTGCAGAAAATAGTTATTTCAGCTTCGTAGAGAAAAAAATAATCTAAAAATTTATTATCTTTTAGCCCTATAATCTTAATTAGAATCGGGATAGACATAAATCTATTTTTATTAAAAAAGGAGGTAGTATGACCAAATTAAGAAAGAGCGTCAGCGTTGCTCTAGCATCATTGCTGTTAGCCGGAATGATAGGTTTTACGGGCTGCAGCGGTGTTAGCGAGGAACAGATGGCTGAATTGGAAGCTCTTCGCGCTGAAGTAAGCACGTTGACAAAAGACGTAAACTATCTTAAGAGCGAAAAATCGAAACTCGAAAGAGAAATTGCAGACAAGAATGCAAAACTCGAACAATGCGCAAAAGAGATGGCAGAAACTAAAGCCAATCTTCAGAAAATGGGTAAGTAAAAAGTAAAAACACACGGAGGAATTAAATGAAATTCAAACAAAAATTAGCAGTAGTACTGATGTTATTGCTTGCTCTTTCTGTTAATCTCTTTGCACAGGAAATTACTGAAGAAGAATGGCAAGCAGAAATGAATAATTTAACAGCTCAGAGAACTGCTCTTACAAAAGAGCTTGATCTGTTAAAAACTCAAATAGCTGAGCTTAAAGAAACAAATGCTTCTCTTCAATCATACGAAGACTGCCAGAATGATCTTTACGCTCTGGTTGGTGCAACGAAGCAGGATGTTATTGATTTCAGAACTTTGGTCAATGACCTTCAAGTTAAGATAAGCAAACAACAAAAACCAAAATCAGATCGTCAAGCTGAATTGGATAATCTTAAATCGAGCAAAATAAGTGCTTTACCTGAATTTTACGATAAAGTTCACAATCAAATGCAGAGACAACTTGATGCTTGGGACGATACACCTGACGAAATTCTTTACACTGTAGTAAGAGGTGACAATCTCTGGAACATCGCTAAAAAACCACAACACTACGGAAACGGGTTTGCTTGGCCGAAAATTTACAATGCAAACAGAGATCAGATAAAAGATCCGGATCTCATTTATCCTAAGCAAGTGTTTAAAATTCCTAGCTTGACAGAAGAAGAGAAAGCTAAATACAATAAAATTAGAGCAAACTATAAACCGGCTCCAACAACACAAGCCAACTAAATAGTTGTGGTAAAATTTTTCTAATTCAAAACCCTCTTCTGTTGAAGGGGGTTTTTAATTTTGGGAGGTAATTAAGCTGATAGAGCAAATTTTTACTATAGAAAATGTTAATCTTCAAAGTCTTCTTGGCACAAATGATGTTAACATAAAACCTATCGAAGATCGTTTTAGTGTACTGATTGTGATTCGAGGTGATACAGTAAAACTTAAAGGCACAAAAGAAGAAGTGCAAACAGTTGAGAAAATCATAAAAGAGATGATCTATGTCTTGAACACAACCGGAAGATTGAATGAAAATGATGTTAGGACAATTATTTCACTTACTTCCGAAGGGAATGAAATTATCAGTACAAACGATTTTGACAACATCATTCTTTACAGTAAAAAGGATGCAATAAAAGCACGGACTCCTACACAAAAAATCTATGCCGAATCAGTTAAAAAAAATGATATCTGCTTTGCTATTGGTCCGGCAGGAACAGGAAAAACTTATCTTGCTGTTGCATTTGCTGTCGCCTCACTTAAAAAAGGTATAGTTAAAAAAATCGTACTTGCGCGACCTGCCGTTGAAGCAGGTGAAAGTCTTGGATTTTTACCTGGAGATTTCAGGGAAAAGATTGATCCTTATCTAAGACCTTTGTACGATGCACTTCAGGATATGCTGCCCTCGGATCAACTTAAGAATTACATTGAAAAAGATATAATTGAAATTGTACCGCTTGCCTACATGCGTGGAAGAACATTGAACAACTCATACGTTATTTTAGATGAAGCTCAAAACTCCACCGGTCTTCAAATGAAAATGTTTCTTACGCGGCTCGGTCCAAACTCTAAAGCGATTATAACAGGGGATATTACTCAAGTGGATCTGCCTTCAAATGCAAAGAGTGGTTTAATTGAGGTAAAAGAAATTCTTAAGGATGTGGATGGAGTTGGATTTGTTTACTTTGAAAAATCCGACGTTGTCCGACACAAACTTGTGAAGGATATAATCGAAGCATATGAAAAATTTGGCAACGGCAAAAACGGAAGCAAGAATTAAAGAATAGTTTTACTTTCTTCCCAATATATATCCATCTCTTCCAAGTTCGAATCGGTTATTTTTTTGCCCGTTTCATTCAACTTTTTCTCAATATAACCAAAACGTTTTACGAATTTATTTGTGGTTCTTCTCAGTGCATTTTCCGGATTAATCCCGATAAAACGGGAGTAGTTAATTAAAGAAAAGAAAAGATCACCCATTTCGTTTTCCATCTTTTCTTTGTCATTCAATTTTTCGGCAGCAAGAAGTTCATTGGTTTCTTCAATAACTTTTTTCCAAACATCTTCTTTATTTTGCCAGTCGAAGCCAACTTTTGATGCCTTTTCTTGAAGTCTGAAAGCTCTGTGAAGTTCAGGCAAATTTTTCGGCACACCTTCAAGAACAGATTTTCTTCCTTCATCCAGCTTAATTGTTTCCCAATTCTTCATAATTTCATTGTTGTCCTTCACTTCAACATTTCCGAAAACGTGAGGATGGCGTCTAATCAGCTTTTCTTTTATTTCATCAATAACTTCGTTCAAAGTAAAATTTTTAGCATCTTCACCGATAACCGAATGAAAGACTATGTGGAGCAATAAATCTCCCAGTTCACCTTTAAGTTCTTGAAAATCTTTATTATCAATTGCTTCAATCACTTCATATGATTCTTCCAATGTTGCAGACTTTATCGAATCGTGTGTTTGCTCTTTATCCCAAGGACATTCCACACGTAATTTTCTCATAATATCAACAAGTTCTTGAAATTTATCACCTTCCATTTTTCTCCAATTTTTATTCTAAAGTTATTAAGTTTGTTTGTGGTTTCAAATTTAATGAAATAAGTTGACTTGACTGAAAAATTTTAATTTAACTTAGAGGCAAAAATGATCGAAAAAAAACTTAAAGAATTAGGAATTGAAATTACTGAACCGGCAAAACCGCTTGCAGCTTACGTACCTTTTGTTAAAGCGGGAGATTTTGTCTTTACGTCGGGGCAGATTCCCGTTGAGAATGGAGAGTTGAAATTTAAAGGTAAGGTTGGTAAAGATTTATCTCTTGAAGAAGGACAAGCAGCGGCAAAGTTATGCTTGATTAACTGTTTAAGTGCTGTGAAAGCAGCTGCGGGGAGTTTGAATTCAATAGAAAGAATTGTTAAAATAACGGTGTTCGTTAACAGCGCCGAAGGATTTACGGCTCAGCCGCAAGTTGCAAACGGTGCAAGCAATTTACTTATCGATATTTTTGGTGAAACGGGTAAGCATTCTAGAAGTGCAGTCGGCGTATCGGAACTTCCGATTGATTCTGCTGTAGAAATTGAAATGATAGCCAAATTAAAGGAGTGATATGAAACGATTGACAATTCTTCTGATAATTGTTTTTTCGGTTTCAATAAATGCACAATTTAAAAGCGATTCAGATAAGAAGGAACCTGTAATAAACAGCATTACTAATTATTCCCCTTCAAGTCTTTTCCTAGGCTTTCTAAATCCGGATAATTTTAGTATCCGGCATTCGGTCGGGATGTCGTATACTTCTTTCGGAGGTAACGGAATTGCGCTTGGAACATATACCGGAAGTATCGGTTATGCGTTCAGTGATAAACTTAATGTGCAGATTGATGCATCATTAGTGACTTCACCTTACAGTTCGTTTGGGGATCAATTTTCAAAAGATATCAGTGGAATGTATTTGAATCGTGCAGCTATTAATTATGCTCCCAGCGAGAACACAAAGTTCATTCTCGAATTCAGACAAATACCATACGGTTATTATAATCGTGGTTATTACGGACCTTTCGGCTATGGATTTTATGATTAGCAAACAAAAGCTGAAATTTGTTATTTTTGAGAACCGGGATTTCCCCGGTTTATTTTTTAAATAGATTCAACTCCTTGGCAAAAAAGAAAATAAGAAATATTAAATCCAAGAACGAAGGTGAAATTAAATCTTCAATTACAAATCTGTTATTAAACATCATCATTTTTCTGCTAGCCGGTTTAATAATCTATATGGGGTTCTCTCTCTTCATGAAATTCCGTTCGGGAAAGAAAGTGGTTCAAGAGTTTGTTCAGGATCCACCACCGGCTGAAATTATTCAAGTGGAAGTTTTAAATGGATGCGGTGTCCCGGGAACTGGCGACAGATTTAAAGATTTTCTTCGAAGTAAAGGTTGCGATGTTGTAAATGTAGAGAACTACATTAATTTTAATGTTGAAAAAACTCTTATTATTGATAGAATTGGAAATATATCGAACGCAAAAAAAATTGCCTCGATTCTTGGAGCAAAAGTATCTTCAGTATTTCCACAGTTGAATGATGATTATTTTGTTGATGTTACAGTTATAGTCGGGAAAGATTATAGAGAATTAAATCCAGCAAAAAATTATTAAGGACAAAAATGAAATTGATTGACCAAATTATCGAACACATTCAATCAAAAAAAGGGAGAAGTATTTCAGTACTAAATCTCACCAAACTTACTGCAATATCCGACTATTTTGTTATCTGTTCGGCGGATTCCGAGCCGCAGGTTAAAGCAATCGCAGATGAGATAGTTAAAAAACTAGCTGACGAGGGGATCAAATGTTATCATAAGGAGGGATATGATACTTTAAATTGGGTGCTGCTCGATTATCTCGATGTCGTTGTTCATGTCTTCCGAAATGAAGCTAGAAGATTTTATAATCTCGAGCGTTTATGGGCTGATGCAGAAATTAAAGAAATTCCGGATGTTGATTAATTAAGCGAGAAAAAATGAAAAAGTATCTTGAAAAATTATTCGAATCTCTCTCCAATAAATTAAGTTATCTTAATGAAATAGAAGTTCAATTCTCTATTCCTGCGGTTTCGGAACACGGTGATTATTCAACCAACGCTGCAATGCTTTTAGCAAAAAGTTTGAAAAAAAATCCGCGGGCAATCGCATCAGAAATAATTGATAATCTGGAACTTGATAAGAACATAATAGCTAAAGTTGAACTTGCCGGTGCCGGATTTATTAATTTCTTTTTTCATCCTGATTATACCACCAAGATAATTTCTGAAATTTTACAAAAAGACGATCACTTCGGAAAGAGCAATAAATTTGAAGGGAAACGAGCAAATGTTGAATTTGTTTCTGCAAATCCCACAGGACCTCTCACTGTGGGACACGGAAGAAATGCAGTTATCGGTGATACTTTAGCAAATCTTCTTGAATCGATCGGTTATGATGTAGATCGTGAATATTATTTTAACAATGCCGGCAGACAAATGCGGGTGTTGGGTGAATCACTTAAACTTCGTTATCTCGAATTGTTTGGAGACAAAATTGATTTTCCCGCTGATTATTATCAGGGCGACTATCTCATCGACATTGCAAGGAAGATAAAAGAAGAATTCGGCGAAAAATACAGAAACGAAGACCCGTTAAATTATTTTAAGCAGCGAGCAGAGTATGAAATATTTGAAGATATTAAAAATACTTTGTCACGACTAAAAATTGAAATGAAGAATTTTTTCAATGAGCATTCTCTATACGAAAATGGAAATATTCAAGATGTTCTGAATGCCTTCAAGGATAAAAATCTTTCATACGATAAAGACGGAGCCGTTTGGTTGAAACTATCCGAACTTGGGAATGAGAATGATAAAGTTATCGTAAAATCAACCGGTGAGCCAACCTACCGCCTTCCCGATATTGCCTATCATATGAATAAACTTGAACGCGGGTACGATTTGGTTGTTGATTTGTTTGGATCGGATCATAATGCAACTTATCCCGATGTTATTGCTGGCGTTAATGCTTTAGGTTACGACGGTTCAAAGATTAAAGTGGTAATCCACCAATTTGTGACAATTACTGACGGCGGCGAAAAAGTGAAGATGTCAACTCGTAAAGCAAATTTTATTACTCTCGATGAATTGATAGATGAAGTGGGTCCCGATGTTGTAAGATATTTTTTCATTATGAGGAATGTTTCGTCTCACTTAAATTTTGATATTGCACTTGCAAAAAAACATAACGAAGAAAACCCTGTTTTTTATCTTCAGTATGCACACGCAAGAATATGTTCCATTCTTAGAATGACAGAGGAACAAAATCTTGCGGCATCACAAGAAAATTTATCGTTATTAAGTTCCGAAGTTGAACAGAGTTTGATAAAGAAGCTACATCAATTTGAAGATGTAATCCTGTATTCAGCTGAATCTTTCGAACCAAATAAATTAACGAGCTATCTGGAAGAAACCGCAGCATTATTCCATAAGTTCTATACTGAATGCAGAATTTTAGGCACAGAAAAGAATCTAGCCGAAGCGAGAATTGCACTTTGTGAGTCTGTTAAAATCCTTCTGAAAAACGGATTATCTATTCTTGGTTTAAATGCTCCCGAGAAAATGTAGTATCGAAAGATGTTAACGCCGCACTCACTGCATAAATAGTTTGTGCCCCCATTTCTTTTAACTTACTAGCAGCTTCTGATATTGTTGCACCCGTTGTTATTATGTCATCCACAATTATGAAGGACTTTTCATTCAATTTAATGTTCTTTTTTACAGAAAATGCATTAGCAACATTACGCTTGCGCTCCATTACATTAAGATTTGTTTGGGATGGGGTTGCTCTCTTTCTCTTAAGGTATTTTGAATAAATTGGAATATTAAGTACTGAAGAAATTCCTTTTACAATAAAATCGGATTGATTGTAGCCACGAGTCACTTTTTTAGAAGGATGAAGCGGCACGGCAAAAATTCCGTCAAATTTCCAGTTAGGTTTGGTCTTCGTTATTTCTTTAGCAATTAATTTGCCGAGAAACTTTCCATACATAAATTTTCTGTTATACTTTAATTCGTGAATTAAATTTCTGATTGGTGAATCCTCGTCAAAAAGAAATAACGAAAATATATCATCAATAATCTTTTCACTTTTAAATGATTTATTATACTCTTCATCAAGTAAATTTTTGGGAACATTGTTAATTTCATTCAGACATAATTTGCAGATATAATTTTCGTTGGGAGCTAGACGTGTTTTACATGAAGGACATGAACGAGGAATAAAAAAATCAAAAATTATGTTTGGGTGGAACCTCATCTTACAATAATCCGCTCCTTTTTCTAATTACCCATTCTATGGCGAAGATTGCTATGATTATTGTCAGCAGTGTTTCAAACGTCCATAAATTATAACTTTCTGTTATTACTTTCTCCTTTTTCTGGGATGATGAAATCTTTTCAAGTTTTTCAATCAACGATGGGTATTCATTTAAATCAAAATATTTTCCTCCGGAAATTTGTGCAAGCCTTGTTAGAAAATTTTTATCCAAAGTGGGGTCAACAAATTCAATATTAATCTTTTCAACAAGAAAACTTCCTCTTTCGATTTCAATTTGTCCGTTACTGCTGATTGCATCCGCTGTAAAGTTGTAAGTGCCGGGAACTAAATTGTCAATTTGCGCGGAATATTTTCCATCTCCTTCTGGAAGTAGAATAATTTTTGGAATTTGGTCACTGTCAGCAAATGTAAGCTCTATTTTTCCATCATCAATCGGCTGGAGAGATTCGTCATAAAATTCTGCTTGAAAAATTACTGGTTCGCCTTGTGAATAAATATCCTTGTTGGTTCTTATTCTAAACCTCTTTAATTGAGAATCGGTATTAAGCCATTTTATTGAATTCTCAATCAAAAGATCATACAGAAATTCGGTGTTCGAATTTGATTTTAATTTCCATTTCCAGATATTAGCTGCCAAAATTGATATATTTTTATTTATACCGGTTGAATTGGTAATTACTAATGGAATCTCAGTTTTTACACTATTTAGGTTGACCGTTGCTGCAATCTGTGCTCCCGCTTTCACTTCATATTGTGCTCCCGAATAATTAACCGGAGGCAAAGTGTTCCAAATTTCCAAATTATAATTGGGAATAGTGAAAATGGGACTGAATTTATTCAGCAAATTTAGCTGAATTTCGTGGCTTTTTCGTGGATTTGATTCTATATAAAAGCTTAATATTTCTTCAAAATATCTTAATTTATTGTACTCACTGTTATTACCTAAAATAAATAAATAACTTAATTTATCTTCCCTTATCTTAGATACTACTTGTGATATACTGCTTTGTGAAGTAATTTTGCCCGGATAATTTACAAGAACTAATATTTTAGCAGAATCAAGTTTTGCTCCCAAATCAGAATCTGTTGGTTTTGACTTTGAAATTTCAACGTGCTCCGTTATTTTATAATCTTTATTCTGGAGAAGGGTTTTCTTTATAAAAGAAAAATCCGCACTTGGACTTCCAGACAAAATAAGGATATTCAATTTATTTTCGAGAACTGTAACACGGAATGATTTTGAATTGTTATCGGTGAGAATTTCATCGTCAAATTTTGTTACTGATATTGTAAATATTTCTTGACCGGATTTTTCCGGTGTGAATTCAAATTCAACTTTATTGATTCCGTTCTCGCTTAATGTAATATTTTTCCTATCGATGATTTGACTATTTTTAATCAGTTCAACAACAGCCCGCTCACTGGAGTAATCTTTATTTACAATCATTGTCTCGAAAATTGTTTTTGAATCTTGGTATAATAAACTATTGTATGAAGTGCTTTCCACCAAAACATCTTTATATTCTGTCGTATCACCGATTCCAATAGTATAAATTGGAATACCAAGTTTTTCTGCAGCAAACAGCGGGTTTTTCCCGTTCGTAATTTTTCCATCACTGATAATTAAAGCGGAAGAAATTTTTCTTTCGTCATTTTCTAATGAGTTTACTATGGATTCAAAATTTGTTGTGACTCCGTTAAAAAAAATGACTTTCTCGAGTGTATCGGTATTTCCAAGATTTTTTATTTCTGAATCAAAGAGAGCAACTTCACTCTTAATATTTGATTTAATAAAATCATTGAGAATTTGTTTTATTTTATCATCATTTTCAGAACTATTCTTGTGTGCTAAAGATTGCGAGTTATCAACATAAATCAAATGCAGCGGTATCTCTTCCTCGTAGCTGGAAAAGGAAAGAGTAGGTTCAAAAATTAGGAGAAATATCAATACAACTGCTATTGATCTTAAAATGAATAATAGTGTTTTCAGCGGTTTTGAAAGTTGTGGAATAGTGAATTTATATATATAAAATGAGTACGCTGAGAGTAGAAGAATTCCAAAAATTATTATTATTGGATTCGAAGAAAAAGTTAAATCGAAGGAGTCAAACATTTATTGCAAATCTTAATTATCTGATGATTTAGATACACTATCCAGTTCGGAAATGTTCCAACTCTGCATTTCTGAATAAGTTTCATAATCTGTAAGATCGAAATGAATCGGTGTCACTGATACATAATTATTTAGGACAGCTTTGTGATCCATATTATCATCGGTATCCGTAACGTTTAGTTCTCCCGTCAGCCAGAAATATTTGTTACCAAAAGGATCAATTCTTTCTTCATAAGTTTCAAGCCATTTTGATTTTCCTTGTTTTGTTAGCTTTACGCCTTTTATCTCATTTTCCGGAAGGTCAGGAACGTTTACATTAAGCAGAGTTCCTTTCGGTAAATCTTTTGCGATTAAAAGTTTTGCCAAATTTCCAGCAAACTTCGCGGCATAACTGAAATTTTTAACTTGATGACTCGTGACCGAAACGGCAATTGCAGGTATATCCATAATTGCAGCCTCTCTAGCTGCAGATACTGTTCCCGAATATATAATATTTATTGCAGTGTTTGAACCATGATTTATTCCCGAAATCACCACATCGGGCACATCTTGAATTATGTTTCTCATTCCAATTTTAACACAATCAGCAGGAGTTCCATCAACTGCATAACCGAAAAATTCCCCTCGTCTATAAACTTCTTTAATTCTGAGTGGAATTTTCATCGTTATTGCATGTCCTACCGCCGATTGTTCGGAAGACGGTGCTACAACTGTAACATCTCCGACTTTTTTCAATTCTTGAACCAGTTCATAAATGCCTTGTGAGTGGATTCCGTCGTCGTTGGATACCAAAATTTTCAAAATGTTTTCCGGTTTATAATTATCAAACAAGTGCAAATATACTTATTTTGGTACTGCTATTCCATTTGATTTATTGTGTTGAAAAAAGGTCTTAAATATGAAAATGTACATTACTGCTGCACTTATTTACGTTTTATTCTATACGTTTAATTTGAACGCACAAATAGAAAATGAAGAAGAGATTGAGGTAATATTAATCGATGCTTATGTATCCCCGAATCCTCCGCACGAATTTGTCCTATCATTTTTTACACTCGTGCCGGTAAAATCCTCGGTTATTATTGACAATAGATTTGAAGTAATTGTCTCGGATACACTCAATGAAGATCATGCAATAAGAATTTCACTTGAAGAAATGGAATTCGATTCGTTGATGATTCCATTCTACATTGAAGTTCAAGTTGACAGTATCATCAGTAAGAGTGAAAGCTACACTCTCGAAATACCTAAAGTGGAAGAAACAGAAACAAGCACTTGGACTAGCTTATTTCATCTTTGTCTTGGGGGGATAGTTTTTTTTGTGCCTTCAACCGGTGTTACTTTAATTGACGGCGAAATGTATCTTAATCTTGGTAAAGAATTACCAATCTACAATTTTTATTCAGGTGGCTATAATTATCCAACCTCATATTTGAGTATTGAATTCACTCACACTTTCGGAAACGGCGGGAGGAATTTACTTCGATCCGGTTATAAAAAGATTTTTGAAGTTCCAGTAATAGAATTTATTTCACCTGGTGTTTCGGTGTTTACTAATTTCAAAGGAGTTAATGGATTTTCTCCTGAAATTACAATGGGGCTGTTTAAAATTTCGAATGTTTTTACTCTCTATTCTAGATACCGTTATAACTACCAGCCTGGCGGAATTCAATTTAATTCACATGAAATAAGTATCGGTTTGTACTCACATTTTTTTTCATTGAATTTTTAGATGAGAACAAAATTTTCTTTCATAGTATTGTTTTTCTATCAAACTTTTACTTTTGCACAAACGGGTAATTTAACAGGCTTCGTTACATCCGAAAAAAATCCGCTACCGGGAGTCAATGTTTTTATTGTAGATCAAGAAATCGGAAGTGCGACAGACGAAAATGGCAGCTACAGAATTCAAAACATAAAAGAAGGCAGTCACAAGGTTAGATTCAGTTCGGTTGGATTTAAAACAAAATTTATCGATGTTATAATTTTTGCTGATAAAACATTAGAATTAGATGTTGAACTCTTTCCTGAAGCAATTGAAGTTGGTTTGGTTGAAGTAATTGACAAGGGAATCGATTCGGAGAAAGGAAGTCAAGTAAGTTTATTGGATGTTGAACCTTCATCTGTAAGAATTCTTCCAGGAGCAGTTACTGATGTCTTCAGAACTTTACAAACTCTTCCAGGAGTGCTTTCACCAAACGATTTTTCATCCCAGCTAATCGTAAGAGGAAGCGGACCCGATCAGAATCTAATAATAATGGATGATGTTGAAATTTTTAATCCCTACAGACTTTACGGTGTGATAAGCATGTTTAATCCCGAAACTGTGACGGATATAAACCTGATCACAGGTGGTTTTCCCGCAAAATATGGAGATAGACTCTCGGCTGTTTTAGACATTTCAAACAGGCAGGGTAATTTATCTAAATCACTTACTGGAAATCTAAACGCATCAATTGTAAGTGCTAATCTTGTTCTCGAAGGAAAAAATCCTTTTTCGATTCCGGGCAGTTGGTTACTAACCTCAAGAAGAACTTATTATGACCTTATAATCGAACCTTTTGTAAAAAGTGCAGGCTTAGTGGAAGAAAATGTAACTTTTCCAAATTTTTTTGACATTCAAACAAAACTAGTCTTCGGTCCATTTAATGGGCATAAATTTTTCCTGAACGGAATACTGTCAAGAGATGCTGTTAATGTTGTTACTGGAGAGGAAAGAGTGACTCCGGACAGCGTTGCTGTAGTGAATGATACAAATAACAATTTAGTTAGTCTTGCTTGGCACTACGCTCCCAACAACAGATTTTTGAACAAGCTAGTTCTTTCCTGGTATACAAATGACGGTGCAAGTGATCTTGACTCGGAAATTCTTGATCCTTCTCTTAACCGTGAGGCTTTTGAGAATGCTTCGTCGGATACGCTTTCTGCTTATTTGCTTAATTTTGGTGTTACTTCCGACTTTGGTTTTGAAAAATATGCTGTTGATGATAAAATGACAATAATGTGGCATAAATCAAATGTACTTGAGGCGGGAATAGGTATGGATTTTATGAAAACAAAATTAACTTTCGATTTTAACATCGATCCTTCACTACAGGAAGTTTTAGTTTCAAATCCAATTATCCGAACAGCATTTATAGATTTGAATGATACTAAAAAATACAACAGATATCGTGCTTATATCCAAAATAGATTTATGCTGAGTGAAAAATTTAGTGTTACACCCGGAATCCGTTATGATTTTTACAATATTATCAACAAAGGATCCATTGCCCCTCGGCTGTCGGCTGCATATAAACTTGATGATTTAACAACACTGAAAACTAATTGGGGAATTTATTACCAATCTATAGGATATGAAAAATTGCGAGACCGTCAAATTTTATTCGATCTTTCGGATCAATACACACTTTCACTCAGATCAGAAAAAGCCGTTCATTATGTGCTTGGATTAGAAAGATGGATCACGTCCGAATGGATGGCAAGAGTTGAAACTTATTATAAGGATTTTGATAATCTTATTGAACCGAAGAGGGTCGGAGGAGTTTCGTATTATACAGAACCAATTCCGGGGACCGATCCCAGAAACATTACAGGCTGGACACGCCCCGTTCCTGTTTATGGAGATTCCTTAACTACGATTCCCGTTAACAGTTCTTACGGTGAGGCATTTGGATTTGAATTTTTTTTAGAAAAAAGAAATATTGCCGGTAATAGTAATATCGATGGATGGTTTTCTTATTCCTATTCAAAAGCTAAAAGATACGAAAGCGGGATAGAGATTCCTTTTCAATTTGATCAAAGACATACATTGAATTTAGTACTTAACTATACAATAAATGACTGGCTCGATTTGGGAGTTAGATTTCAATACGGTTCAGGCTTTCCTTTTACCGAACCCGTAGGAATTAAGCCAAGAATAATTCTTGAAGATAATAATGCTGATGGGATTGCTGAAACACCGGTCATTGCTACAAGAAAAATCGGCGGTAAAGATGAGGTGATTTTCGATGTTGCTTACGGAGATCTAGCTACAACCTTTTCATCAACAAAACCGGCTTATCATAGATTGGATTTGAGACTTACTGCGAAAGCCGATTACTGGGATCTTGACTGGTCGTTTTATCTTGATATAATTAATGTATATAATCGATCAAATGTTTTAAATTACGACTACGCAGTTTCACGGGAGTTAACATTGGAAAGAATTACAACTTCCATGTTTCCGATTCTTCCAACATTTGGATTTATAGTCAATTTTTGATGAAGAAAAAAGAAATTATAGATTTGGGCGAAAGAGGGAAATATTCCCTTAAGAATAAGATCAACAATCTTACCGGCAAGGAGTGGATTAAATTTACAAAGTCTTGGTTCATACACCGACCTCCGAGAAGAAATGGAGGCGAGATTCTTCATCCGGCAAAGTTTCCTGAAACTCTCGTTGAGGATTTTATAAAATTTTTCACCAAAGAAAATGATTGGGTTTTTGAACCCTTTATGGGTACCGGTAGCACACTGATAGCAGCAGGGAATTCAAATCGAAACTGCGTTGGAATCGAGCTCCAAAAAAATTATTTCAAAACATCCGTAATAAGAGTGAAAGAAAGGAAGTACAAGAAAAAAGTAATCCCGCTAAATGGAGACAGCGGAAAACTAAGATCACTCTTATCTGAAAACGGTATCAAAAATAAATTTGATTATACAATTACTTCTCCACCTTATTGGAATCAACTTGAGAGAAATAATCTAAGGCAAAAAGTGAGAGATGAATTAGGATTGGACACAAAATATTCTTCCGCAAAAAACGATTTGGGAAATATTAAGAATTATGAAGATTTTATTGAAGAACAGGCAAAAATTTTCGATCAGGTTTATGACGTTACCAAAAATCTTGGTTACCTCACGATTATAACAAACAATGTTTATTTTAAAGGCAGACTTTTTCCACTTGCATTTGATACAGCAAAATCATTAACTCAAAGAGGTGAAAAAAGCTGGGTGCTGAAAGATGAAAAAATATGGCTTCAAGATGATAAACCTCTTTTAGCACTTGGAGTAAATAACGCTTGGGTCGGAAATCGACACCATCAATATTGTTTAATTTTTAGAAAAGAAGTAAATGACTGAAATTTATTCCGTTTCGGAAATAACGCAGGAGATTAAACAAACTCTCGAAGAAAACTTTCATGATATTCTTATCGAAGGAGAAATATCCAATTTTAAAGCTCACGTTTCTGGACATTGGTATTTTTCGCTTAAGGATAAGAATGCATCAATCAACTGTACTATGTGGAAGGGATTAAACAGTTATGTGTTTTTTACACCAGATAACGGAATGAAAGTTGTTGCACGGGGAAGGATTACAGTATACCCACCACGGGGTACATATCAACTTGATGTTAGATCATTAAAACCCTCAGGTGAAGGTGAACTGCAAGCTGCTTTTGAAAGATTGAAAGCGCGATTAGCCGAAGAAGGATTGTTCGATATCGAACATAAAAAACCGATTCCTCAATTCCCGAAAACAATTGGGATAGTTACAGGCTCTGAAAGCGCTGCATACAACGATTTAGTTTCAACGGCAAAAAGAAGATTCCCGATTGCTCATTTGTATATTTGCCCAGTAAGAGTTCAAGGAGAAGGTGGAGCTGAACAAATTTCTTATGCAATTGAATATTTGAATAAGGAGATTAAACCCGATGTCATTATCGTTGCACGAGGAGGCGGTTCGATCGAGGACTTATGGGCTTTTAATGAAGAGAAAACCGCGAGAGCAATTTTTAAATCAAAGATTCCTGTTATTTCGGGTGTCGGGCACGAAATTGATTTTACAATAGCTGATTTTGCGGCTGATCTTCGGGCTGCAACTCCTACTGCGGCTATGGAATTGGCGACTCCCGATCAAAATGATATAATCGCATTTCTTCAAACTTTTAATGAAATCAATGCGGAAGAACTGAATAAGAAACTGAAAAATTTAAGAAGAGAAATAGGTAACATAATAAATTCATACTCATTCAAAAGTGCAAGCGAAATTGTAAAAATAAAATCACAGCGCTTAGATCATTCATACTATATATTGAATAATGGAATAAAAAATATTTTGAAACAATACTCTCATAAAGTATCAATGTTATCAAGAGTTGTACAGAACAATTCAGTAAGTCGTAATCTTCAGAAAGGATTTACTATTGTTAAGCAGAATTCTCAAAATATTATGAGAGCTGCACACTTAGATATAGAAGAACCATTTGAAATTATTTTTTTTGATAAAAAACTTAAAATAAAGTAACATGGCTAAACAAAAAACTAAAACATTTGAAGAAGCCCTAGAAAGGCTTGAAGAAATTTCCGAAAAACTTGAATCCGAGGAAGTCGGGTTGAACGAATCAATTCAGCTTTACGAGGAAGGAATTTTGTTGTCGGAATATTGTTACGGCGAATTGAAAAAAGCCGAACAAAAAATTACAAAGTTAAAATTAAAATTTGAGGATTCAACGATCGACGAATCCGAAGAATAGCAGGGAGTTAATTTAAATGATAGATCGTTCTAAGTATAAGTTATTGTTTGATGTTGACTCACCAAGCGATATACGTGATTTTGATGTTAAAAAACTTAAGCTTCTTTGTACTGAAATCCGTGAATACATGGTTGATGTTATATCCCAAGTAGGTGGTCATTTTGGAGGAGGTTTGGGATCCGTTGAACTTACAGTTGCGCTTCATAAGGTTTTTAATACTCCATATGATAAAATAGTTTGGGATACAGGGCATCAAGCATACCCACATAAAATAATTACCGGAAGAAGAGATCAACTTTTTACCATCAGACAGCTTAACGGATTAAGCGGATTTTTAAAGCGCTCCGAAAGCGAATATGATGAATTCGGCGCGGGTCACGCTTCTACTTCAATTTCAGCTGCTCTTGGAATCGCTACTGCAAGTACGATTAAACAGGAGAAAAGGAGAGTAATTGCTGTAATAGGCGATGGTGCAATGACAGGCGGCATGGCTTATGAGGCAATGAATAATTCCGGTATTCTCAAAAATGATTTGATTGTTGTTTTGAATGACAACAATATGTCTATCGCTCCGAATGTTTGGCAAATATCCAACTATTTCACTGAGATGATTTCACATCCGGAATACAACAAATTCAAAGGAGCAATTTGGGATTTAACCGGCAAACTAGATGAATTTGGTGATCGATTGAGAAGAGTTGCCGCGAGACTTGAAACCGGTATTAAAGCAGTTATAACCCCTGGAATGCTTTTCGAAGCGCTTGGATTCCGTTATTTTGGCCCGGTTAATGGACATAATATCGGGCAGCTAGTTAAACTCTTCGAACACGTCAAACCATTAAACGGACCGATTTTGGTTCATACTTTAACTCAAAAAGGGAAAGGATATAAACCGGCTGAAGGGCATGTTCAAAAGCTTCATGCTTCAACACCGTTCGATAAGGTTACTGGAAAAGCGGTTAAAAAACCAGGGGGTGCACCCTCTTATACATCGGTTTTTGGAGATACACTTGTTGAAATTGTAAAGTCGAATGAAAATGTAGTTGGTATAACCGCAGCAATGCCGGATGGAACTGGCCTCGACACTCTTAACAAAGAAGTTCCGGATAAATACTTCGATGTGGGAATAGCTGAAGAACATGCTGTAACTTTTGCCGCAGGACTTGCAACACAGGGCATTATCCCTGTTGTAGCTATTTACTCAAGTTTTCTGCAAAGAGGTTTCGACCAGATTGTACACGATGTCGCGCTTCAAAATCTACACGTTGTTTTTGTTTTGGATAGAGCCGGCTTAGTCGGTGCTGATGGACCAACCCATCATGGAACATTCGATCTTACATATCTTAGAATGATTCCGAATATGGTAATTATGGCACCGAAAGACGAATCTGAATTACGTGACATGATTTATACCGCTGTGCAATATAAGCAAGGTCCAATAGCGTTAAGATATCCGCGGGGTTCCGCACTTGGTGTTGAAATCAGTGATCACTTTACCGAACTTGAAATTGGGAAAGCTGAAATTCTTAAAGAAGGAGAGGATATTGCATTACTGGCTGTCGGTTCGATGGTAGAATATTCGAATGAGGCTGCAGAAAAATTAGATATCGAAGGTATCCACTGTGAAGTTATAAATATGCGTTTCATTAAACCGTTAGATGAACAAATGCTGGATTATGTTGCTTCAAAATTTGATAAGATTGTAACACTTGAAGAGAACACTCTGCATGGCGGTTTTGGTAGTGGAGTATTAGAATATTTTTCTGATAAAGGGATTCATAAAAATATTCTTAGGATAGGAATTCCTGATAAATTTATTGATCATGGAACACAAGCAGAACTCCATAAAATGATTAAAATTGACCCTAATGGAATTGTTGATAAGGTGAAGGTGTTTTGCGGAAACATCGGTAAATTCCTTGAGGTTACCGAATAATGGAAAAGATTAACGTTGGAATAATCGGTCTAGGGGGAATCGCTCAAGTTGTTCATCTTCCTCTAATCTCTAAGATGACAAATATTAATCTTCATTCAGTTGCGGAATTAGATAAAAGAAGACTTTCTGCGATTGCTGAAAACTATAACATCAAAAATACTTTCACTGATTATACGCATATGTTGAAAGATAAAGATCTGAACGCGTTAATCATCACAACGCCCACAAACACACATTGCCAAATAGCTTTAGATGCTCTGAATGCCGGTAAAAATATACTTGTCGAAAAACCCGTTGCAAGAAATTATGAAGAGGCAAAAAATATAAAAGAAGCTGCAATTAAAAATGAGAAGATCGCTATGGTCGGAATGAACGCAAGATTCCGTCCTGATTCCATGCTTCTGAAAAGCTTGTTGAAAAGCGGCGAACTCGGTGAAATATTTTATATTAAAGCAACCTGGATGAGAAAACAAAGTTCCGATCAAAAATGGTTTTTAAGACGAAGCGATGCCGGCGGGGGAGTGGTACTCGATTTGGGGATCTCGCTTCTTGATCTCGCGCTCTGGCTTTATGATTTTACTCCTGTTAAAGGTATATCCGTGCAAAACTTTTATCATACAACTAGTTCTGTAGAAGATTCTTCAATTGGATTAATAAAGTTTAAGGATAATAAAATATTCAGTTACGATGTAAGCTGGTCAATACACTCGGAAAGAAGCAGCTTTGCTTTAGCTGTGTACGGAACAAAAGGAACTGCTTACTTGAACCCTTTTAAGGTATTTAGAAAAATAGGCGGATCAAATTTGGACATAAGTCCTGCTAATGCAGCAAGTACAAAAAATTTGTTTAAGAAATCATATGAAAATGAACTTAAGCATTTCTTTGGTGCGATAGAGGATCCCGAAAATTTAATTTCTTCAATTGACGATTCGCTCGATAGAATGAAGTTGATAGAAGGAATTTATAAATCAGCTAATTTAGAACAGGAGATAGTTTTTAATGGTTCATAAAGTTCTGCTTGTTGATGATGAAGAAGATATTTTAGAATTTATGCAGTATAATCTTGAGCAGGAAGGGTTTGAAGTTGTAACTGCAAATAACGGTGAGGATGCTCTTAGTAAACTTACCTCGGATATTAGTTTAGTTATTCTTGATGTGATGATGCCCAAAATGAATGGTTATGAAGTTTGTTCAAATATTCGTGCCCAAAAAAAATATCAAGATCTTCCGGTTATATTTCTTACAGCAAAGTCAAGCGAGAAGGACGAAGTTCATGGATTGAATATAGGTGCGGATGACTTTATCAAAAAACCTATCAGTCCTCAAAAACTTATTGCGAGAGTGAAGTCAAATTTGCGAAAGCTTGAGCTTACCTTATCAGAGGTATCGATAAAAGAAAAAATTGAAATCGGTCCTCTTCACATTGATCGAAGTATTTTTACAATCCTGATTGACGGTAAAGAAATTATTTTTCCTAAAAAAGAATTTGAAATACTTTCATATTTAGCTTCTCAGCCGGGCAAAGTTTTTCCCCGCGAAAAACTATTGAGCGATATTTGGGGAACCGATATTTTTGTCGTTGAGCGCACAGTCGATGTTCATATAAGAAAAATAAGAGAAAAGTTAGGCAAGCATTCCGATTTAATAGAGACAATTAAAGGAGTTGGATATCGCTTCAAGAATATTGAATAGGTATTTTTACTACTTCAAAAAGTACTACTCTTTTTTAGTCGTACCAAGCTTCTTCTTGTTAATTATTCTGCTCTACGGATTCCAACTGCAGCTTTTTCAATCCGTATTTATAATCCTTTCATTAACTTTATTTTATGCGTTGATAATAGCCCTGCTTGTGGTTCATCGTAATCAAGAGTTGAATTTAATAAGGGAAATTCTTGAAGATATAACACATAATCGTGTTCAAAGTTCTACTTCAATTCATCTTACAAAGGAACTGCCCGACCTAGAACAGACGCTCAAAGCGATGTTCAGCAAGATTAAAAATGATATAAATTATCTTAAGAAACTTGAACAGACACGAACTGAATTTTTAGGCAATGTTTCGCATGAATTACGCACTCCTATCTTTGCAATACAAGGATACCTTGAAACACTATTAAACGGAGCGGTAAACGATCCCAACGTCAACAAAAAATTTCTTAAAAAAGCTTTGTTTCATACAGATAATTTGAATATGCTTCTCGAAGATTTAATAGACATATCAATGATAGAATCTGGACAGATGAGGTTGAAGTTTCAGACCTCGCCGATTTTGCCAGTACTCAATAGATCAATTGAGCAATTTTCGGAAGAAGCTGAGAAGAAAGGATTGAAATTGAGTCTGAAGATTGATAATCCGGACCTGGAGCTTTTCTTCGATCCCGAAAGAATTATTCAAGTTCTTACAAATCTTCTCTCCAATTCAATTAAATATTCAGATAAAGGTGAAGTGAAAATTATTGTTGATGAAAAAAAACACGGAGCAAAAATTACGGTTAGAGATACGGGTTTTGGAATATCCCCAAAAGATATCGATAGAATTTTTGAGAGATTTTACAGAACTGACCGTGATAGATCACGACAGATCGGTGGCACTGGATTAGGATTGGCTATAGTAAAACACATCGTAGAAGCTCACAATTCAAAAATTGAAGTTGACAGCAAAATCGGAGTAGGTAGTGAATTTTCCTTCTTTTTAAAGAAATATCTTTGATTTTGACGTGTTTGCTTCAAAATTAATTACCAAATTCATTTATTGACATAAAATTGCGGGATACTTATATTTACAGTTCTAAATTTTTCGATGGAGGATTTGATGTTTGCAGTTGTTGACATTGCAGGACAACAATTTAAGGTGGCGGAAAATACTAAATATTATGTTCCCAGAATCGCTGCTGATCAAGATTCAACCGTTACTTTTGATAATATTCTTTTGCTTAGCGACGGAAAAAATACAAAAGTTGGTGCACCAAAAGTTGAAGGAGCAAAAGTTACAGCAAAAGTTCTGGAACATTTGAAAGATGATAAAGTTGTTGTTTTCAAGAAAAAAAGAAGAAAATCTTACAAACTGAAACGCGGTCACAGACAGCATCTCACAAGAATTGAAATTACAAAGATAGGTTAATAACCGGAGGTATATAAATGGCTCATAAAAAAGGTCAAGGATCATCGAGGAACGGAAGGGATAGTAATCCTCAATATTTGGGCGTGAAAAGATTCGGCGGTCAAAAAGTATCTGCCGGTTCAATCATTGTAAGACAAAGAGGAACAAAGTTTCATCCGGGCGTTAATGTGAAAAGAGGCGGTGATGATACATTGTTTGCACTTATTGATGGTTATGTTAAGTTTGAAACCAAAGCAAACAATAGAAAATTTGTTAGCGTCTTAGATAACGTTTAATAAGATTTCGATTTTCGTAAACAAAACCCTCAGTTTTTGAGGGTTTTTTGTTTTAAATATATTTGTAATCAATCTTGTTTCAGAAACATATTGCAATATTAATTTTGAAAGTGCCGGCTTTTAGTTCATTTGATTTTTTACTTCCAACTTTGCACCTATCAAATCTTTGTGCTCGAGATGAAGATTACGGTTGATGGTTCTTATAAAATGTTCTTCATACTTGTTTATTTTTTCATCCGATAAAATAAGTCGCCACAGATTTTTTACAACGTTATATTTTTCATCTTTCGAGAAATGCGAATTTATAACATCGGTAAATTCATACAAACTTACGCTACTTTCAATTATTTCGTCGGCTTGTTTTATCAACTCTTTAACCTCATCTTCAGAAAGATCGAAAGTATCGCGCATCAATCTAATAATCAATTTTTTCTCGTCTTTAGAAAAATTATCATCGGATTTTGCAACTTCCAAAAAGAGAGCACATGTTGCAATTTCAACTTTGTGTTTTGTGTTTCCGTATGAATCGTCTATTCTGTTTTCCGGATTGTTCAAATCGTTGAATAGGTTTTTGAAAAAATTGATCATTCATCATCTCCACTTGTATCGATCTCTTCTCTTTCATTGTTTATATACTTTGGGTGTCTTTGAAAATATTCAACAAGTTTATCGTAATCTTCTGAAAGTGTCGGATGAATCTGATCCCAGGTAAAGCGCCAAGTCCAATTGCCGCCTAATTTACTTGGAAAATTCATTCGTGCATCTGTACCCAAATTAAGTATGTCCTGCATCGGAATAATTACAATATTTGCTACCGACATATAAGCTGACCGAATTAATGCTCCGCGCATGTCGTTTCCGTAATATCCTAAATAATCCTGGGCAAACTCATAAATATCGCTATCGCTGTTTTTTGCCTCTTCAAAAAATCCGCGTGTTGTGTCGTTGTCGTGCGAACCAGTAAAAACAACGCAGTTTTTTATGTGATTATGCGGAAGGAAGTTTTTATCTCCGGCAGAACCAAATGCGAATTGAAGTATCTTCATCCCCGGGAAGTTAAATTTATCTCGGAGTTTTTCTACATCCTTAGTAATTACACCAAGATCCTCGGCAAGTATCGGAAGATCACCCAAAGAATCTTTAATAGCGTTGAAAAGTTTTTCACCCGGAGCCTTTAACCACCTTCCGGTAACTGCTGTTGGAGCATCACCTGGTATTTCCCAATATGCATCAAAGCCTCTGAAGTGATCTATGCGAATAATGTCAACCAACTCAAGGGTCTTTGAAATTCTTTTTTTCCACCATTCGAAATTATTTTTTTCCATTTTTTTCCACTTGTAAAGTGGATTTCCCCAGAGTTGACCAGTCGGACTGAAATAATCAGGTGGAACTCCCGCCACGGTTTCAAGTTTGCCGTCTGCACCAACGCTAAACAGTTCCTTGTTGCCCCAAAGATCAGCACTGTCATATGCAATATAAATTGGCAGATCCCCAATTATTTTGATCCCTTTATTGTTTGCATACTCTTTTACTTTTTTCCACTGCTTATCAAATTGATATTGAACAAACTTGTGATAGAGAATATCTTTTTTTAGTTTTTCGCTCCACTCTTCGACGGCGCCTTCCTGCCTGAATGCAATATCTTTACTCCACTGAGACCAGGTAACACTATTATGAAATTGTTTGACCGACATAAATAGTGCGTAGTCGTCAAGCCAATAAGAATTCTTTTTAACAAATTCATCATAGTTAGGATCATTTGTTTCTTTCTTCATCCAATAATTATTGAATGATGTTTTTAAAAGTTCTGTTTTGGAGTTTATTACCTCGCCAAATTCAATGTGCACATCGTTATATTTTGGATATGCAGCCAAGTCACTTTCACTCAACAATCCCTCCTCAACCAGAATATCAGGACTTATAAGAAGAGGGTTTCCGGCAAAGGCTGAAAAACATTGATATGGGGAATCACCATAACCTGTTGGTCCAAGTGGGAAAATTTGCCAAAGCGTTTGAGAGGCTTCTTCCAAAAAATCTACAAATTTATATGCATCTTTTCCAAAATCACCAATGCCGTATTTACTTGGTAATGATGTGGGATGCAGCAATACTCCAGCAGAACGTTCAAATTCCATTAATACCTCAATTTTCGTTTTAAAAAGTGTTTTCAAATTAATTAAAAAAACAAGATTTTGTTTGGAAAATTTTGAGTTATATTAAACAGCGAAAATTATTCATAAACAAATTGATTTACATGATTATCAGTAATTCAGTTGATTGCTTTAGTATTAATTTTTAGTTAAGTTGCTCGTCACTCACGTACTCTAGAACTACTTAAAATTTGACTTATTAACAGGGCTTTTAGCCACTAATTTTTTTTGATATAACATAAATGATTGGAGCTGATTCATGAAAATTTCTCGACTATTCACCACTCCCGACCAGGATCCATTTGATTCCATAAAATTTGTTAAAAGAATTTCGGAGATAAAAAATCCGGATGGTACAATCGTTTTCAGGATGGAAGACGTTCATGTACCCGAGCATTGGTCTCAAGTTGCCACAGATATAATCGCACAAAAATATTTTCGAAAAGCCGGCGTACCTCGACTTCTGAAAAAAGTAAAAGAAAAAGGGGTTCCTATATGGCTTCAGCCGTCGATAGCTGATACTGAACGTCTGGAAGAGCTTCCCGAAAAGGAAAGATATTCAAGTGAGACAGATTCAAGACAAGTATTCCATCGGCTGGCCGGAACATGGACATACTGGGGGTGGAAAGCAGAGTATTTTGACGAAGAAGAAGATGCAAAAGCATTTTACGATGAACTCGTTTACATGCTTGCAATGCAATACGCTGCACCGAACAGTCCTCAATGGTTCAATACAGGGCTCAACTGGGCATATGGAATCAATAGACCAGCTCAAGGTCATTATTATGTTGACTTTAAAACCGGTAAATTAACTCAATCGGAAGATGCTTACACTCATCCCCAGCCCCATGCTTGTTTTATCCAAGCTGTTAACGATGACCTTGTTAACGAAGGCGGAATAATGGATTTGTGGGTAAGAGAAGCTCGTCTATTCAAATATGGTTCAGGTACAGGAACAAATTTCTCCGATCTTAGGGGAGTAAATGAACCTTTAAGCGGTGGTGGTAAATCTTCGGGATTGATGTCATTTTTGAAAATCGGTGATCGTTCTGCCGGAGCAATAAAATCCGGCGGTACAACAAGACGCGCAGCTAAGATGGTTACAATCGATATCGACCACCCAGACATTGAGGAATATATAAATTGGAAAGTTATTGAAGAACAGAAGGTTGCTTCGCTTGTTGCCGGATCGCATTTGTGCAATTATCACTTAAACGCAGTGATGCGAGCCTGTTACGAGGAACATCCCGAAAATGATCGATTCAACAAAAAAACAAATAAGCGCCTTGAAAAAGCTGTTAAAGAAGCTCGCCGCGCGTTTATTCCGGAAAGCTATATTGAAAGAGTAATCCACTTTGCAAAACTTGGTTTCAAATCTGTTGAATTTCCAACTTACAACACTGATTGGAATTCTGAGGCTTATGCTACAGTTTCAGGACAAAACTCCAATAACTCTGTCCGGGTTACGAATGAATTTATGCAAGCTGTTGTTGATGATAAGGATTGGAATTTATATTGGCGAACAGAATTGAAAAGAGCTAAAAAGGGAGGTTATCCGCCAAAGCCTTGTAAAACTTTAAAAGCCCGAGACCTTTGGGAAGAGATAGGCAATGCTGCTTGGGCGTGTGCCGATCCGGGACTTCAATTCCATACAACAATTAACGAATGGCACACTTGTATTGAGGACGGAGAAATCCGTGCTTCAAATCCTTGCAGCGAATATATGTTCCTTGATAACACTGCTTGTAACCTTGCGTCTTTGAATCTCGTTAAATTTTACAGTGATGAAAAACAAAAATTTAATATTAAAGCTTTTCGTCATGCAACAAGACTCTGGACAATTGTTCTTGAAATAAGTGTGTTAATGGCACAGTATCCAAGCAAGGAAATTGCACAAAGAAGTTATGATTATAGAACTCTCGGGCTAGGATATGCAAATCTGGGTTCATTATTAATGCGTCAGGGAATTCCATACGATAGTAAAGAAGCGCTAGCAATGGGAGGGGCAATCACTGCGATAATGCATATGAAAGCTTATGCAACCAGTGCTGAAATGGCTCGTGAACTCGGAACATTCCCTCGCTACGAAGCAAATAGTGAAAACATGCTTAAAGTAATTAGAAATCATAAAAGAGCTGCCTACAACGTTCCAAAAGAAGAATACGAAGGTTTAACAACATTCCCGATGGGAATTGATCCAATGTATTGCCAATCCGATTTACTTAAAGCAGCTCGAGAAGATGCCGATAAAGCTTTGGAATTAGGGACAAAACACGGCTTCAAAAATGCACAAGTTACTGTGATTGCACCAACAGGTACAATCGGACTTGTTATGGATTGTGATACAACCGGAATTGAACCTGATTATGCACTTGTAAAATTCAAAAAACTTGCCGGCGGAGGTTATTTTAAAATTATAAATCAATCCATTCCTCCTGCTCTCAGATCACTTGGATATAATCAAGAACAGATTAACGAAATTGTAAAATATGCAAAAGGTTCTGGAACGCTCGAAGGTTGTTCTCATATTAATCCGGAATCATTAAAAGCAAAAGGTTTCACAGATGAAGTTCTTGCAAAACTTGAAAAAATTCTTCCGACTGTTTTTGAAATTGGTTTTGCTTTCAATAAACATACAATTGGCGCAGCATTCGTTGAGAAGAAGCTAGGCATAACTGATGAGGACTTGGCTGACAATGAAAACAGTCTGCTAAGAGCGCTTGGCTTCACCAAGGAAGAAATAGCTTCTGCGAACGATTATGTCTGCGGAACTATGACTATCGAAGGTGCTCCATTCTTGAAGTTCGATCATCTTCCGGTTTTTGACTGTGCAAACAAATGCGGTAAAAAAGGAACACGTTATATTTCAGTTGATGCGCACATAAAAATGATGGCAGCGGCACAACCATTCATTTCAGGTGCAATTTCGAAAACCATAAATCTCCCGAATCATGCAACAATTGAGGATATCAAGAATTCCTACATGAAATCTTGGAAACTTGCCATTAAAGCTAATGCGCTTTATAGAGACGGTTCAAAACTTTCTCAGCCACTGAACTCAAAAGTTGCCGAAGATATTGAAGAGATTATGGAAAAAGCCGAAGAAAACGATATAGTTAAAATAGCTGAAAAAATAATCCATAGATATATCGCAAAACGACGACGATTGCCGGATAGAAGAAACGGTTATACTCAGAAAGCAAAAATTAATGGGCAAACGGTTTACATTAGAACCGGCGAATATGAAAACGGTCAGATAGGTGAAATATTCATTGACATGCACAAAGAAGGTGCAGCTTTTAGAAGTTTGCTTAATAATTTTGCAATTGCTATTTCACTTGGATTGCAGCATGGTGTTCCGTTGGAGGAATTTGTTGACGCCTTTGTATTTACTCGCTTTGAACCAAGTGGTGTTGTTACCGGAAACGACAGAATTAAAATGTCAACATCAGTTATAGACTATATTTTCCGTGAACTTGCTGTAACATACCTTGGAAGAAATGATCTTTCGCATGTCGATAGTCCGGACGATTATAAACCTGAAAGAAAGTTAAACATAGATAATATGGACAGCGAATTTGAAAGTGAAGAAGTAGTCAGCACAAGAATGATAGTTTTGGATAAAGCTGACGGTACCAATAGAAAGAGAAATGGACAACAGGTTAAAGGCGGAAACGGCAGAGGCGAAGTCTTTGCTCATCACCAAAAAAGCTATGATGATGCACGTCAACAAGGTTATACCGGTGATATTTGTCCTGAATGTCAAAGTATGACTATGGTTAGAAACGGAACATGTCTTAAATGTGTTACTTGCGGTTCGACCACCGGGTGTAGTTAATCATTCTTTGAAAGATATTTTTTAAGGCTGTCCCAAGACAGCCTTTTTTAATTTTAAAGATAAAATAAATACTTTCTGCAAAACTGAAAATGTAAAAGGAAATTCATAATTAAAAAAATGATGTTAGTTATACTGACAAGAATAATGTGTCTCGAAGTAAACGGGTAAGTCAGCCGTTTGAAAATTTAGTATCTTTGGAATTATAATTAAAGTTTTTTATGAAATTTACTAAATCAAGATTATCACGTTTATCGTTGACATTTGGATTAAAATAAAATAGATTTTCCCTCTTAATTGGAAAGATGATTTCTACAAACTTAAATAAAGTCCAAGATCAAATTTTTAGCAAATGCTCCGAAATCGGAAGAGATTCGAATGATATAACATTAATTGCGGTTTCAAAAACGCAATCGATTGAAACAATTTCTGATGTATATAGAATTGGGCAACGGCACTTTGGAGAGAATAAAGCTCAGGAATTGAGAGATAAAGGAAAAGAACTTAATCTAGACATTACTTGGCATTTTATAGGACATCTTCAAAAGAACAAAGCAAAATATGCTGTTGAGTTTGCAGAATATATTCATTCTGTTGATTCAATTCAACTTCTCGATGAAATAGATAAACAAGCATTAAAATTCGGGAAGGTTCAAAAATTTATGATTGAGGCGAATACTTCGGGTGAGGAATCAAAATATGGAATTGAAAATTTTAATAAGATCGTTGAACTTGCAGAATATTCGATGACTTTGAAAAACGTGGAGTTTTCAGGCTTAATGACGATGGCACCATTCGTTGATGATGAAACAATAATAAGAAATTCGTTTAAAGTGTTAAAAGAACATTTTGATAAGTTGAAAAAAAATGGTTTTGATATCAAACATCTTTCGATGGGAATGACAAACGATTATTTAATCGCATTGGAAGAAGGCGCGACGATGTTGAGAATAGGCACGGCTTTATTCGGTGAAAGAAATTATAATTAATAGAGAATGGAATGAAATACACTCCGCACAGTATAAAAAATCAAGAATTTAACAGATCCGTCAGAGGTTATGATAAGGAAGAGGTTGAAGCTTTTCTCGATAAGTTGTCCGATGAATTCGAGAACCTGATCGAACAAAATGAAAACTTAACAAAAGAACTCGATCAGCTTAATAAAAAAATAAAGGATTATCAGAGGATAGAGAAAAATTTACAAGAGACTTTGCTAAGTGCTCAGGAATCATCATCTAAAGCCTTTGATTCCGCAAAGAAACAAACTGCTATGATCCTAAAAGAAGCCGAACTTAAAGCTGCTCAAATTGTTGATAGAGCAAATGAGGAAGCCGAAATAATTAGAAATGCAGTTGCAAATTTAAGAGAAGAAAAAAAATTATTACTTGCTAGATTAAAATCAATGATAGATGTACAGTCCGAGGTTTTAATGAGAAATGTTGAACAGCAGACGGTTATCTCAAAACCAAGAAGTTCGGAAACAAGAAAAGAAGTAAAGAAAACCAGCGATAATATTAACGTTGATGATATATTGGAGAAATTACTGTGAGCGAACTAATCAATAAAATCAATGAAACCATTAAGGTTTTGAGAGACGTAACAGACAAAAATTATGAAGTCGGAATTATACTTGGTACAGGACTCGGGGGCTTAGTTAAGGATATCGAAATTGAGCACACTATCGATTATGGCGATATTCCTCACTTTCCGTTATCCACAGTTGAATCTCATCACGGTAAATTAATCTTTGGAAAATTAAGCGGCAAAAATGTGGTTGTAATGCAGGGAAGGTTTCATTACTACGAAGGCTATTCGATGAAACAGATTACATATCCGGTAAGAGTAATGAAATTTCTTGGTGTTAATACCTTGCTTCTTTCAAACGCTTGCGGTGGAATGAATCCAATTTACCGTCGTGGTGATCTAATGATTATGAACGATCACATCAATCTTCTTGGCGATAACCCATTGATTGGAAAAAACGAGGACGATCTCGGGCCGCGTTTTCCAGATATGAGCGAGCCATACAGCCAGCGTCTAATTGCTCTTGCCGAAGATGCTGCACTTAAACATGGAATAAAAGTTCACAAAGGCGTTTATGTTGCTGTTCCGGGTCCCAATTTAGAAACACGAGCGGAATATAGATTTCTTAGAGAAATCGGTGCTGATGTTGTGGGAATGTCATCGATCCCCGAGGATATTGTTGCAGTTCATATGGGGATGGAGGTTTTCGGTTTAAGTATCATTACCGATGAATGTTTCCCTGATTCATTGAAAGCTGTTGTTGTTGAAGAGATTATTGAAGCCGCAAATCAAGCCGAACCAAAAATGACAGCGATAATGAAAGAATTGGTAAATGCGTTATGAATAAAAAACAATTGTATTATCTAACGCCTGCACTGTTGGGCATTTTAGTGTTCAGCTCAAATTTTCTGAGTACTGATCTATTTCAGATCGGTTTTCAAAATTTTGCGGTTTGGTTCTCATTGTCGCTTTTGGTTTTTGCCTGTGGATGGTTTATGAATCATACTTTCGGATATATCTATGGCGGAAAGGTTGTGTTTGCAGTTGTCGTCGCTACAACAATTATTAGTTTGGTTATGGTTTTTATTTTTAATAAATATTTTGGATTTACAGATCTGCTGACTGAAAACTTAATTCTCTTTTCCTTACGAAATATTACTTTGGGAGCGATGGGATTTTTCGGTATGGCGGTTCCTGAAGTGATCAGGCTCCAAAAGGAAAACGAAACCTTAAGAACAAAGGGAGAAAATTACGAATCGCTTTTGGAAAGGAGCAAAAAAGAAGCCGATCTTACAATCCAAGAAGCAAAAATTAAAGCGGAAAAGATTATATTTGAAGCCGAAAAAAAATCGAATGATATACTTTTGAAAAAAGAACAGATTGAAACTAATCTGAAGCAGTTCATCCAAATCGAAAGAGAACTGATAAATAAATATGAAGAAGAATAATTTTTTAAACAAATATTGAGAATCATGTTTAAGCAATATCCTGACAAATACAGTTATCCTGAAATTGAAGAACAAATTCTAAAATTCTGGGAAGATAATAAGATATTCGAAGCAAGTGTCGAAGAGCGAAGCGAAGATAAATCATTTACGTTTTACGAGGGTCCGCCCACGGCAAACGGAAAACCGGGTCTTCATCATGTTTTGGCGAGAGCTTTAAAAGATCTTGTCTGCCGCTATAAAACAATGCAAGGCTTCCGCGTAAACAGAAAAGCCGGTTGGGATACTCACGGACTTCCGGTTGAAATCGAAGTTGAAAAACAGCTCGGGATTAAGAGTAAAAGTGAAATTCCGGAATTCGGTGTTGCAAAATATAACGCTGCATGCCGCGATTCTGTTTTTACTTATAAAGATCTTTGGGAAAAAATGACAACCCGTATGGGTTATTGGGTAGATCTTGAAGACGCTTATATAACATGCACAAACGAATATATCGAATCAGTCTGGTGGGCTTTAAAAACTCTTTTCGATAAAGGATTGATCTATAAGGATTATAAAATTGTTCCTCAATGTCCTAAATCGGAAACTGTTCTTTCGTCGCATGAACTTGCACTTGGTTACAAAGAGACGAAAGATCCTTCAGTCTATGTGATGATGAAAATTAAGGACGAAAAAATTGCAAAGGGCGAGGATGTTTCTTTCCTCGTTTGGACAACTACGCCTTGGACACTCATATCAAACGTTGCACTTGCGCTCGGTCCCGATGTTGAATATGTTAAAGTGCAAACCGAAGGTAAAATTTTAATTCTCGCAAAGGATCGACTTAGCATACTAAAAGAAGAATACGAAATAATCGATTCATATTCCGGGCAAGATTTGGAAGGAATCGAATACGAGCAGCTTTTTGATTATGTGGAAGTAGATAAAAAAGCTTTTTATGTATGTACCGCAGATTTTGTGAGCACAGAGGACGGCTCCGGAATTGTTCACATTGCCCCGGCATTTGGTGCCGACGACTATGATCTTTCAAAAAAATATGATCTGCCGTTTTTGCAGCCGGTAACTCCCGGAGGAAAATTCACGGACGAGGTTACAGATTTTGCGGGCAAATTTGTGAAAGATGCAGATGCAGATATTATCTATAAATTAAAAACTATGGATAAGTTATATAAAAAGGAAACCATAGTTCACTCTTATCCATTCAGTTGGAGATTCGATAATGTTCCAGTAATCTATTATGCACGTGAATCTTGGTTTATAAGAACAACTCAGCTTGCAAATAGAATGGTCGAACTGAACAAAACAATAAAATGGCATCCACCGGAAGTTGGCGCGGGAAGATTCGGTAATTGGCTTGAAGAAAACAAAGACTGGGCACTTTCAAGAGACCGCTTTTGGGCAACTCCTCTTCCGATTTGGATAAGTGAAGACGGAGATATGTTTGCCGTTGGTAGTATTGAAGAATTGAAACAAGGATTTGTGGAAAAAGAAGGTAAACGAATTTCGGTTTCAGAATTGGACGAAATCGATCTTCATAAACCTTTTGTTGATGATGTAAAATTTGAAAAAAATGGTAAAATCTATAAACGAACACCTGAACTTATTGATGTTTGGTTCGATTCGGGAGCAATGCCTTTTGCTCAGTATCATTATCCGTTCGAAAATAAAGGGCTATTCGAGAAAAATTTTCCAAGCGATTTCATCTGCGAAGGAATCGATCAGACACGAGGATGGTTTTACACTCTTCATGCAATCGGAACTATGCTGTTCGATAAAGTAGCTTATAAAAACATTGTAGTCAACGAGCTGATTCTTGATAAGAACGGATTAAAAATGTCTAAGTCGAAAGGAAATGCTGTTGATCCGTTTGAACTTTTCGATAAATATGGAGCTGATGCAACTCGTTGGTATTTAGTAGCTGCAAGTCCGCCTTGGAGACCTAAGCTGTTCGACACTGAGGGAATTTTGGAAGTACAGAGAAAGTTTTTCGGCACGCTTATAAATACGTACTCGTTCTTTTCACTCTATGCGAACATAGATAACTTTAAATTCGATGAAGAATTGATCCCGTATGAAAATCGTCCCGAGATTGACAGATGGATTATTTCGAAATTGAATAGCCTTGTAAAAGAATATACCGAGTATTTTGAGGAGTACGAAATTACCAAAGCCGCAAGGTCAATCTCAAACTTTACAATTGACCAACTGTCTAATTGGTATGTAAGAAGAAGTAGAAGAAGATTCTGGAAATCCGAAGTGAACGAAAATAAGTTATCAGCTTATCAAACTTTGTATGAGTGTCTTCTAACTGTTTCTAAACTTATGGCTCCGTTTGCACCATTCGTAGCGGAAGATTTATATCAGAAACTGAATAAGTGTACAAACAAGGATAAATACAGATCTGTTCACCTGGCATTAATTCCGGAACCTGGTTTTGTTGATAAGGACTTGGAACTGAAGATGGAAGTCGCGCAACAGGTTGTCTATCTCACAAGATCGATCAGAGCAAAATCCAACTTAAAAGTAAGACAGCCGTTAAAGAAAATTCTTGTTGCTGTTGATTCGGAAAAAAGAGCAGCAGTCGAAAAGATGAAAGAAGTTATTCTTGAGGAAGTAAATATAAAAGAATTGGAATTATTGACAGATGATTCCGGCATTGTGAATAAATCGGCAAAAGCAAACTTCAAAACTCTCGGTCCGAAGTACGGAAAATTGATGAAATTACTTGCATCAGAAATAAGTAAATTCGGTCAAAAAGAGATTGCGGAAATAGAAAAAAATGGTAAATTGAATCTTCAATTAGAAGGTGAAAATATTCTTCTTACTTCTGAAGATGTTGAGATAATTTCTACTGAAATTGAAGGCTGGGTTGTTGAAACCGAAGTGGGAGTTACTGTAGCACTTGATACTGAACTTACGGAAGAACTACTTGCCGAAGGCTATGCAAGAGAGTTTGTAAACCGAATTCAGAATATGAGAAAAGACCTCGGTTTTGATGTGATGGATAGAATAAATATTTCGTATAATGCTGACTCGACTTTTAATGATTATATTAACTTATTTGCCGATTACATAAAGAAAGAAACACTTGCAATAGATATTTCAACCGGAAACGGTGAAGGAAAGAATGTTCAGGATTGGGAAATAGGTGATTTTAACTGTAAAATAGCAATTGAAAAAGCTGGTAATTAAATATATTACCTTAACTCGGAGGTATTATGGCTAAAAAGACTACAAAAAAAACGACAAAGCCAAAAAAAGAGGCAAAGCCAAAAAAAACAGTAGCAAAAAAGACTAATTCAAAAAAGAGCGATTCTGTGAAGGCAGCTAAGAAAATCACTCCAAAAAAGTCAGCTGCAAAGAAAACAGTTTCAAAAAAAACTGCTCCTAAGAAAACTGCTGTTAAAAAATCTCAAACAAAGAAAGCTGTTTCATCAGGCAGGATAAAAAAAGCCTATACAAAAAAAGAGCTTGCCGAGTTCAAGGAAATAATTCTTGAGAGAAGAGAGGAGATCATCACACAGCTTCAAAATTTGAAGGAACAAATGATGGATCCCACAACCGGGCAATATGTTAATGAAAGCAGCCCCTATTCGCTTCATATGGCAGAACAAGGAACAGACGCACAAGAGCGCGAAAAACTATATTTATGGGCACAACGAGAGAATAAATTTTTAGGTTATTTGGAAGATGCTCTTCAGCGTATCGAAGCAGGAACTTACGGAATCTGTATCGAATGTATTGATGAACCTCAGCATCTTTGCCCGACTTGTCCACTCATTCCCAAAGAACGTTTGAAGGCAGTTCCTCATACGCAGCATTGTGTGCAGATTAAACAGCAGATGCAGAAAAGATAATTGAAAATATAGGATAATTTTATTGAGAGTACTTTTTTTATCGCTGTTGATTGTTATTGCAGATCAACTTACAAAATTATACATAAAAGGGATCTCGATTCCGTTTCTGAATATAAATTTTGATGGGATGCGATATGGACAGAGCAAGGAAGTATTTGGTGATTTTTTAAAAATTACTTTCGTCGAAAATCCTGGAATGGCATTCGGGATCGAAGTTGGTGATTCTAAATTATTTTTGTCTTTGTTTTCGCTCGTAGCCAGCATCGGAATATTAATTTATTTGTATAAAGTCAGAAAAGGTCACCTTCTTTTTAGAATTTCACTTGCACTCATTTTAGCAGGAGCCGTCGGTAATCTGATCGACAGAACTTTTTACGGAGTTATTTACGGCTATGCACCGTTATTTTACGGTAAAGTAGTAGATTTTTTCAATGTCGATTTCTTTGATTTTTCATTGTTTGGAAGAACCTATGAACGTTGGCCGATTTTTAACATAGCCGATTCTGCTGTTACTATTGGAGTTCTTTCCCTGATATTTTTTAATCGTCTTTTCGAAAAGAGGGAACTAGAATTGAAGAAAGAAGAGCTTGAGAACGAAAGCAATGAAGAAATTGAACTTGAAGAAGAGGTGATTCACGAAGACGATTTTGGAAAATCCTCCCGAAGGACTAAGTTTATAGACGAAAAAGAAGATGACGAAGATAATAACAGAAAAGATATTTGAAATTGAGGTAACCGGAGGAAAGAAAAAAGAAAGAATAGATATTTATCTTGCCAATTCCATCGAAAACGCAACCCGCACTAGAATCCAAAAGTTAATCAAAGCAGAGTATGTTACAGTTAACGGACAGCCTACTAAAGCTAATTATCATGTTGAACCCGGGGATAAAATAAAAGTTAAAATTCCCGTTACACCCCGACCGGAAAATACTGAGCCGGAAGCAATTCCTTTAGATATTATCTATGAGGATGAATTCTTGCTGGTAATAAATAAACCGCCTGGGATGGTTGTTCATCCTTCTCTAGGCAATTATACCGGAACATTAGTCAACGCACTGCTTCATTATACCTCAGAATTAAGTGAATTGAACGAACCCGGAAGACCGGGAATTGTTCATAGAATTGATAAAGAAACAAGTGGACTGCTTCTTGTTGCTAAAGATGAATGGACTCACTCGCAGCTTGCAAAACAGTTTGCTGACCATTCAATTGATAGAGAATATTGGGCAGTTTGCTGGGGAACTTTTGATAAATCTTCGGGAGAGGTAATCGGTAATATTGCCAGAAGCAAAAAAGACAGAAAAATATTCACTGTCACCGAAGATGAAGGAAAACACGCACATACTTACTATGAAGTGATCGAAGAATTTGAATTTGCCTCATTGGTTAGGTTAAAATTAAAAACCGGCAGAACACACCAAATTAGAGTTCATATGTCTTACATTAACCATCCAATTTTTGGTGATCCAACCTACGGTGGAAGAAAAATTGTTTATGGATTGAATTTACCCAAAATGAAATCGAGAGTTGAAAATTTACTTAAAATAATGAATCGTCAAGCACTTCACGCTAAAACTCTGGGTTTTTATCATCCGCACAAAAAGGAAAGAGTTTACTTTGATTCCAATTTACCGGATGATATAAATGATTTGCTGTATGAATTGAAGAAAACGATGTAAATGGTTTATAGGACTATTAACAACTAAAAACCGGAGTCCTGATTATATTTTTTCAGATGCATATAAAGAAGTGCGGCAGCCGCCGCTGCATTTGCATAACTTATTATTTGTCCTAAAACACCCAGACTTTTTTCTTCTGCCCATTTTCTTTGCAGGTTTAATGCGTAGTTCAATTCCATCCGTTTATTATATGTTTGCGAAATTAGCGCTAAGGGAGGGTATGGATAATCCTCAATATCGGAAGTAACTGAAAAATCGAACTTGAATGGAAGTAAGGCTGAATCATACTTAAAGTGTATATGATTGAAATAAAACGGATTATCGACGAGTGAATGATAACGAGAACCGTTAAATTGCATGTTTAATGTTTGTGTATTTTGAAGAGAATCTTTTACTGTTGTACTGTCTATTTGTGCAACTAATGAATTTGTCGCTAGAAATAATAAAATCGGTGTGTAAACTAGATTAAATAAAAATTTATTCACAATAAAATTCATCTAAAAATGATTTACTTTGCTGTCATCTCACTGTTTATTTCTTCCCAAGCAACAAGTGCTTCTTCAAATGGCTGAAGCGCTCTTGGTACTGCACCATGCATATATGAAATTGCGACACCATAGTTTACTATAGGGATTCCGACATATTTTGCTTGTTTAATCCTTGTCTGCATCATTCTTCGAGTAAGCATACATCCACCACAGTGAATTATCAACTTATATTCTGATAGATTGCTTGGGTAATCGTGCCCGCTTTTAACTTCTATTTCAAGTTCTTTCTTTGTGTGATTTCTAAGCCAGCGGGGAATTTTTACAGTTCCAATATCATCTTCCTGCGCATGATGAGTGCATGCTTCGGCAATCAGAACTTTATCTCCATTCTGCAAATTCTCAATCTGTCTCAAACCTCTTACATATTCCGGCAAGTCCCCTTTATGTCTTGCCATTAAAATCGAGAATGTAGTTAAAAGAATATCATCAGGTACATCTGCCGTAACTTTCATTACAACTTGACTGTCGGTTATAACTAATTTTGGTTTTTTGCTTAGACTGTTCAGAGCCGATCGTAATTCTTTATCTTTAGTAACGACAACTATTGTATCCTCGTCCAGCGCTTCTCTTAAAGTTTGAACTTGAGGCATAATCAATCTGCCTTTAGGCGCTCCTAAGTCTATGGGGACAACAAGCACAATTATGTCATTACTTTTAACTAGATCAGCCACTAGCGGCGGCTCAATTTCTTTTGGAAGAATTACTGAAAGTTTTTCTTTCAATTCATAAATTCCTTCGCCTGTGTTACAAGAAACATTAGAATATTCAAGACCGAGTTGTTTCAATTGGAGGAGCAATTCGTAATCGATTCCTAATTCGACCTTGTTAATAACAGTAATAAAAGGAATTTCTAATTGTTCAAGCTCATCTAATATTTTAACTTCACTTTCGTTAAGTTTCTGCGAAGGTTCGATAACAAAAATTGCAAAATCTGCTTCGGATAAAATTTTTACAGTCTTATTAATTCTGAGTGTGCCGAGTTCACCTTCATCGTCTATGCCTGCTGTGTCGATAATTATCACCGGTCCATAGGGAAGCAGCTCCATCGATTTTTTAACCGGGTCTGTTGTGGTTCCGGGAGTGCTGCTTACAATTACAAGATCTTGCCCGGTTAATCTGTTCACCAATGAAGATTTTCCGGTATTCCTCCTTCCAACGACAGCTATATGTTTTTTATCAGAAGAAATCATTTTACTCAAGTTTCACCCCGATTTCATCTGCTACTATTTTAATTACTTCGTTTTCTGCAATAATGTTGCTGTTTTTAAGTTCTTCGATGAAGGAAATATTTTTAGCATGAGCACTTTTAACTATTTCTTGTATTTTATCATAACCGAACCTGTTTATTAGTGCTGCAGCGATAGCGGAACTTCGCATAAGATTTTCCGTGCATCGTTTTTCATTTGCTGAAATTCCCGGAATAGCTTTTTCGGCCAAGTTATTAGCAGCTGCGCTTAAGAGTCCCAGAGATCTCAAAAATGCATGTCCCAAAAGGGGAGCAAACGCATTCAGTTCCAAATTACCAGCACCAACAACATTGTTTATAATCACGTCATGACCTTTTACAATTTCAGCCGCTTGAATTGTATGTTCAAGGATAACTGGGTTTACTTTTCCCGGCATAATCGATGAGCCGGTCTGCCTGGGTGTTAATTTTATTTCTCCAATTCCGCCGTCCGGTCCGCTTGACATAAACCGGAGATCGTTACAAATTTTTATCAATGAGACCGCACCGGCTTTTATTATTCCATGAGCTTCTGCAAAAACATCTAAATTTTGTGTTGCATCAATTAAGTCTTCAGCTTTCGAAACCGGAAGTCCGGTCATTGATTTTAGATTTCCGGCAATTTTTAAAACAAAATTTTTATGAGCTGCGATTGAAGTACCAACCGCTGTCCCTCCCATGTTTATAGCTCTAAGTCGTTCTTCCGCGTTATAAATTCTCCATCTGTCTCTCGCAATAGCTTGTGCGTATGCTCCGAATTCCTGACCCAAAGTTATGGGAACCGCATCCTGAAACTGTGTCCTTCCAAGTTTCATCACTTTCATAAATTCATTTTCTTTTTTCTGAAGTTCACCTTGCAATTTTGCATAGGTATCTTGCAAAATCCTCATCAAATAAATTGATGCAATTTTTAGTGCTGTCGGATAAGTGTCATTTGTGGACTGCGATTGATTGACATCATCAATGGGATGAATAAACTGATACGATCCTTTTTCTTTACCCAATAGTTCTAATGCAGTATTTGCAATTACTTCATTGATGTTCATATTCAACGAGGTTCCTGCACCGCCTTGTAGCGAGTCAACTACAATTTTATTGTAAATTCCAAATTCTACTTTATTGATTGCATTCTCGGTTTCCTTGAGCAGCTTGTTTACAGCTTCGGAAATGGCAGTGTGTTTATATTTTTCCATCATACCGATTTCAAAGTTTGTGTCTGCTGCTGCTAATTTTACCTGCAAAAATGCTTTAATGAAATAGGGGTTAACTTTTTCGCCTGAGTCCGGGAAATTTGATAAACTCCTCGCAGTATGAATTCCGTAATATTTATCACTAGGAATTTCAACAGTTCCGATTGCATCCTTTTCTATTCTCATATCTCTCAACAATTGTTTATTCAAATATATTAAACTATTACTTCGATTGTAAGTTGATTTAAGGTCACTAAATTATCATTCGTTTCGTCGTTTTAGTATATTTCAAGTCAAAAAGAACTGATATATGAAAATCTATAATACTCTATCGAAACAGAAAGAAGAATTCATACCGCTATACGATAATTATGTAACCATGTACGTTTGCGGTCCTACAGTATACGACTACTTTCATATAGGCAACGCTCGCTCATTTATAATGGGTGATATGTTGCGGCGTTATCTTGAATATAAAGGATATAAAGTAAAGTACGCAATGAATTTGACGGACGTTGACGATAAAATAATCAATAAAGCAAATGACGAAAAAACTTCCACTGATACGATTGCGCAGAAATATATTGATGTATTTTTCGATGATCTCGCAAAATTGAAAGTAAAACCTGCCGATGTTTATCCGAAAGCAACAGAACATATGAATGATATGATCGAACTAGTAAAGGACTTGGAGGAAAAGGGAACTGCTTACAATGTTAATGGAAATGTGTTTTATGATGTTTCTAAGTTCAAAGATTACGGAAAACTTTCGGGTAAAAAGATAGATGAGCTCGAAAGCGGTTCGCGCGTTGAAGTAAACGACCAGAAGCGAAATCCGCTTGATTTTGCTTTGTGGAAAAAAGCTAAAGATGGCGAACCCTTTTGGGAAAGCCCTTGGGGAAAGGGAAGACCTGGTTGGCATCTTGAGTGCTCTGCTATGAGTATGAAGCATTTAGGTAAAACGATTGACATTCATGCCGGCGGCAACGATTTGATATTTCCTCATCATGAAAATGAAATTGCACAAAGCGAGGCTTGCTGCACAGATCAATTTGTCAGGTACTGGGTTCATTTCGGCTTCTTGAATTTTAAAGAAGAAAAAATGTCAAAATCGTTAGGGAATTTTTTCACCGCTAGAGAGATTTTGAAAAATCATTCAGCCGAAGCTATTAGATTATTGTTTGCGCAAACACATTATCATGCCCCGTTAAATTTCAGCAAGGAACTTCTTGAAGCCTCCGAGAAAGGCCTTGAAAAGTTGAACAACTTAATAGATTCGATTGTTGAAATAAAAAATTCCGGTAAACTTGAAGAAGATTCAAATAAATTTTCGTTTAGCGAATTTTATCTTGAATTTGAACAAGCTATGGATGATGATCTGAACACGCCGCGTGCGGTTGCAGTAATTTTTGATTTTATAAAACATGTTAATAAGCTTTTAACTGAGTATCCTTCATCAAAGAATCTTATCCATTCTATTGAAATTTTCTTAAACAAAACCACGGATGATGTACTGGGTATATGTAATGTGAAAGAGAATGAAAAAAATAATGCTGCTTCTCTGGAGCCGAACTTAATTGAAATTTTGATAGGAATCAGAGCCGATGCTAAGAAAAATAAAAACTTTGAACTAGCCGATAAAATTAGAAATGATCTTGCTGAAATTGGTATAATTTTGAAAGACAGTAAAGACGGAACAACTTACACGAGAAAAAACATATAATCTTTGTGAAAAATTTGATATATCTTTTCATTTTTTTCGCGTTAATTTTAATCGTAGCTTTTGTTTGGTTGTTTGTATTTAATATTTATGCGGTTGAGTATAAAGTCCTTTCAGCTGAAGTGAGTCGCAATGCAGAGTGCCAAATCAAATTTCAAGCGGTTCCTTTAAATTCTTTTGGTCAACCGGTTCCTTTCAGAAATGTTGATTTTAATTATGAATTGGAAGAACTAACCGGATTGCGGATAGTTACATCAATTGAAAATTCTATCGTAATTAAATTAGATTCAAACTTTGCCGATGACAAAATTAGAATTAAGTTCAAATCAAAATATGATCGTAATTTTGTTGTTAAGACAATTTATGTAAATTGAATTGACTCTGTTTGTCTTTGATTTTAATTCATTTTTTAAGAATATTACGAACAATATTAAACCGGGTGGGAAAAATGCGACAAACTATTTCAAAAATTATTCTGCTGATGTTTTTTGCATTCACTTTATCGTTCGGGCAAGGCACTGCCGGAACTTCCGCAAAGTTTGAATACCGTTCGCTGATTGATATGTCGAGTGCGGGAATTTTGGAAAGAGGATATTCAGCCGTATCTCTCGAAATGCTACCTTATGGAACAGTAATAACTAGAATGGAAGTCGGCGTATTCGAAAATTTCAGTTTCGGGATTTCCTATGGCGGTACAAATATCATCGGCTCAGGCAAAGTCGATTGGTATAATCTTCCTGGAGTTAATATACGTTTTAGAATCATTGACGAAAACGAATCACTTCCTGGAATTTTGATCGGGTTCGATTCCCAAGGCAAGGGAATCCAGTTTGAAGATCCCGAAAGATTCGAAATTAAATCCCCGGGATTGTTTGCAGCTGCTTCTAAAAATTTTGAATTTTTGGGTTATCTCAGTGTTCATGGTTTGATAAATTATTCGTTGGAGAACAATGATCTCGACAAGGATTTTAATCTTGGAATCGGTGTCGAGAAAACAATTGGTTCAAAAGTTTCACTTATTGCCGAATATGATTTTGCCATTAACGATAACACCGGTAATTCTCTCGGCAGCGGAAACGGTTACTTAAATATGGGGTTGAGATGGTCTGTTGTTGATGGATTTACACTTGGATTTGATTTAAGAAATCTTCTTGACAACAAAAAATTTAATAGTTCAAAAGCTGATCGCGGGATATTTGTTGAGTATATAAAATCTCTCTTTTAGTGTCCAAATAATTGTACAAAAGGTTTTTTATAGTATACAGCGGATAAAGTAATTTGCAATAAAATCTTCCTTTTCGCGATAAAAAGTCGGTATAATATTTGCGACCTGTTTTGTAGTTATAATTGGAGGTGACAATGAAAAAGTATTTAGCATTTGTGTTTTTGGGTGTTTCGCTGATTTTGAGTGGATGTTATGCTCAATTTTCTTCAAGGGATTACGGATACTATGAAGAATATGATGAATACGGATACTACAAAGTAGAGGATTATCTCGAAACTGAAACCGATACCACTCAATATTCAGCTGATCAAATCGGCGATTACATAGGTTCCGATACAACGGTTTATATGACAGAGGAAGGACGTGTAATTGAAATAAATAATTACTTCACAGTTGCTCAAACTGAACAATCCGAAGATTCCGCTGTGTATGTTTATAAACCCGGAACAAGAAAATACTTTTTGGATTACTATCCTTCTACTCATCTTACTATTGCGGCTTACACTCCTAATTATTTTTGGTTCGATCCGTGGTACTACGATCCTTGGTATTATGATTATTGGTATTTTGGCTGGAGTTATTATCCATCGTACTGGCACCATTATCCGCATTGGGGCTGGTATGGAAATTATCCATACTACGAATACAATTATTACGGAACCGGCGGATGGGCTTACAACCCGAGCCAGTACAAGTACAGGGATAATTATTCTCCCGGTGGAAGGGATCGAAATGGAGGTGGTTCCGGTTCAGATAATGTTGGAATAATAAGAGGTGATATCGGTGGAAACACACGGGATCCCGGCAGAGATATTTCTCATCTTAGTGGCGCAAATTTAAGGGATCTAGATGTAGCTAGAATCGATCCTAAATCCGGTTCAAAAGGAAGCGAAAATTCAACCGGCGATTTTACCAAAGGACGCGGAACTTCGACTGGTGAGGTTTCTGATGTTAAAAGAACGGGTGACGTTTCAAGAACCGATAAAAAAGTAATAGATAAAAAGAGTACGGGATTTGAAAACACACGAGATGTAACAAAAACTGTAACAAAAACGAAAAGCAGTTCAGAATTTAGGAATAACAAAAAACTGCTTGATGCATTAAAGAATAAAATTTCTGAAAATCCACGTGGCAGTTCACCTTCTGTACTTAGGGAGATTGTAAATAACAGCAGAAATAGTGGTTCGAGCTCAAGGGGAAGCATTCCAAAACCATCAAGAGATTATTCTGATAAATCTAGATCGAATCCTGTTCCAAATTATACACCGCCGCCTGCTGGAAGATCAAATCCAAATTCAGGCAGATCATACGGTGAATCCACTCCTAGGCGAAGAACTTCTCCACCGAAATCATATTCTCCACCGAGAACAAATTCGTCACCGAAAACTTATTCTTCACCGCCTAAGAGCAGCAATTCAGGTTCAAGGTCTTATTCTACTCCTTCCAGAGGTAGCAGCAGTTCATCAAAATCGACGGGTAGCAGCAGAGCCGGTTCAAGCAGCCGCTCGAGTTCGGGAAGCAAAAGCAGGAAATAACATTAAATAAATTCTTATATCAAAGTCGCTCAATTCATATTTTTGGATTGAGCGATTTTTTTTATGAATTACTCAAAATTTTTAATTGTTTCGCTTGAAATCACTTTGCCGGTATTTTATTTTTGAATTCATTTTTAGGAGTATCAAATAGAAGGGGTAGTTTCAAAAATTGAAAGTAAAGATTACTATGTGTTTTCCCCGGCTAAAGAAAAAACTTTCCGCTGCAACCTTCCGGGAAAATTCAAAAAACAGTTCGAATTAAAAAAAGACAAACAACGCGTGCTGGATATTGTTACAGTTGGAGATTATGTCGAATTTAATCTCAATGATGTTAATACCGGAACGATATTTTCGGTTAAACCAAGGACAAACTATATTTCCCGCAAAGCACCGAGAATAAAAGGCGCATCAACCAGAGGCGAAAGATTGGAACAGATTATCTGTGCCAATGTTGAAAATTTGGTTGTAGTTGCAAGCATCACTTTGCCAAAATTCAACAACCGCCAATTAGATAGATTTATCGTCTGCGGTGAAACTGCCGGAGTAAACACGATCATTGTAATGAATAAATCCGATCTCGACAAAAATAGAGAAATCCTCTATTGGGAAAAGTTGTATAAATCTATTGGCTACGAAGTGATCACTACTTCAACTGTCAGCGGTTATGGAATAGATAAATTAAAGATGCATATTTTTGGAAAAAAAAGTTTGTTCTGGGGTGTTTCTGGTGTTGGAAAATCTTCTTTATTGAATTCAATGTATCCTGAACTTGATTTCAAAACAAAAGAGATCAGCAATTGGAGCAGTAAGGGCAAGCACACCACAGTTACAAGTTTTATGGAGAAAGTTGGGGGAAACACTTTCATTATCGATTCGCCCGGTGTGCGTGAAATTGAACCGTTCGGGATAAGAAAGCACGATCTTTCACATTATTTTGTTGAATTCAAAGATTATCTAAACGAATGTAAATTTAACACTTGCACTCATTATCATGAACCGGGATGTGCGGTTGTTGAAGCCGTTGAAAATGATTTAATCTCAGTAGAGAGGTATGAGAGCTACTTAAATTTGCTTGATACAATTGAGGATGATATTATTTTTTAGTTCCTGCGATCTCAAAGAGTTTCTCTGCAAAATCTCGCACAATTCGATCCGGCACTCCATCAACGTGTTTTGATTGAAATCTAAAATCACATTGATCATTGACGAAATCGATGGCTACAAATTCATCATCGCTGTTTATTGTAAATTCGGATGAGAAATAATCCATTTTTGTTATCGATGCAATTTTTTTAGTAGATTCAACAATTTCTTCGATTTCAAAATTCATATATTCTTTGTTTGTGATTTCACGGTAAATATGAGTTTTATCGTCCCACCAAACGGGAATAATTTTTCCGAAAAAATAAAATACTCGCAGCCATGCACGTCCAAAATCTAATTCGATAGTATCTACTTTCTGCTGAATCAGATAATGATCATCCGGAAGTTCCTGTCTTATTTTCTGAATTTCTTCGTAAGAAAAAACGTTTTCGTGAACACCGTCTCCACCGCCGGTATAATAAGACGGTTTAACTACGAAAGGAAAACCGATTTTTTCAAGCCTGGATTTAGAAATCTTATAATTTGGTTTTTCAAAATATGGCGGAAGTATATATGTTAGCGGAAAATTTAACTCAGTCCGTTTTAGTTTTTTATATGTTCTGACTTTATCAACCGATTCTTCAACAATTGAGTAAGGATTTATGATAAATGTTTCCTTGGATGTGATAAGTTGCGCCAATGGTTCGAACAATTCGTCCTCGTCCGAAGCTCTATCAAGATAGTATTCGAAAAATAACCTGTTATTAGAAACTTTATCGAAAGTTTCGTGTACATTATATTGATGTACAATATAAGTAGTGGAACCTCGTGCTTGGAAGATTTGTTCAATTAGATCGATTAAATCTTTATCGTACTTCCATTTATATGCTATTGCCAGATTAAATTTTTGCATTTTCAAAAAAATTTTACAAAGATATCCAAACTATGATTGGTTATCAATCTTTTGTCTTGTGATTCGATAAAGGAAATTATAAATTCTTTCTTTAAATAAAGGTGAAAATGAAACGTTACATTATTTTTTCGATATATCTGACGGCTATAACGCTCGGTTCGGTGTTTGCACAAGTTAACACACGGAAAGAAGCCGCCGCCTCGGATTCTACAGATAGAGCATTGAAAGCTGAGCAGCATGTAATAAATGGTGCATTAGCTGAAATGAATAATAATTATGCAGAAGCTATTTTGGAATACCAGGATGCACTAAAATTGGATCCTCAACCAGGCATTCATTATTCCCTTGCAAAAAATTATTATAAAATCGGAAAACTTGCTGCTGCGCTAAATCATTCTCAAAGCTCTGTTGAGATGGATCCTGATAACACAGAATATTTGGGATTATTGGCAACAATTTACAGTCACGCGGGCGAAATTGATTCCGCAGCCGCTGCGTTTGAAAAAATTATTTCAATTGACTCAACAGATGTTACCGCATATTATAATTTGGCAAGCATTTACGAGAGTGATAAACCCTTGAAAGCTCTCGAAATTTATAATCATATTTTAGATTTTACCGGTCCCGATTGGGCGGTTCTCGTAAAAATTGCGGACTTGAATGAGAGGTTGGGGGATATTCCAGCTACAATAAAAACTTTGGAAGATTTACTTGGGCTTAATCCCAGTAGTCTTGAATTGCATAAACTTCTGATCGAATCGCTTATTAAAAATAAACAGTTTGATAAAGCAATAGAAAAAACCGATGAAGTTATTGTACTCTTCCCGGAAGATCTAAATTTAATCGAATTCAGAGCAAATGCTCTCGTTCAAAAAGGGGATTGGAAAGAGGGTGCAGCAGAGTATAAAAAACTTGTTTCCGATAAATCTCTTTCATTCAACTCAAAAGTAAGAATAGCTGGCGCATTTATTAAACATGCCCTGGATGATTCAACCTTGATACCGATAGCACATGATGTAATCGCAGTTGTGGATAAAGATTCAAGCGATTGGCAAATAAAAGCCATGATTGCTGAACTTTATGGAATGGAAGGAAAAGATTCTCTTGCGGTTGACCAGCTGAAAGCCGCAATAAATCTTGCCGAATGGAATTCGGATATATGGGTTAAATTGGGTGTTATTCTTTTTGAAAGCGGGAGATTTGAGGATGCCGCCCAAGAAATGTCAGCTGCAGTAAAAAAATTTCCGAACGATTATTTTGTGAACTTCATTCTTGGATTTTCAAAATCGCAGTTAAATCTTCACGAAGACGCACAACCATATCTTCAGAAGGCAGTAATATTGAATCCGAACGATCCTAATGTTCTTTCGGTTTATGCTTTTACTCTCAATCAACTTAAAAGGGAAGACGAAGCACTAAGCTATATTAAGAAAGCATTGAGATTTGATCCGGACAACAGTCAGTTATTAGGGATGGCTGGTATGATTTACGACAATAAGGAGATGTGGGCGGAATGTGATTCATCCTATGAAAGGGCATTGCGTCTTGATCCAGAAAGTGCACTTATCTTAAACAACTATGCTTATTCACTTTCCGAAAGGGGAATCCAACTCGAGCGTGCACTTAATATGGTTCAAAAATCTATTGAGCAGGATCCCGAAAATTCATCTTATCTCGATACGATTGGATGGGTATATTACAAACTTGGCGAGTATAATAAAGCAGAAAGCTATATTTTAAAAGCGATTGAAATTGATGAGAATAACGCAACACTTCTCGATCATCTCGGCGATATTTATCTAAAACAAAATAAATTGAATAAAGCCATTGAAATGTGGAAAAAAGCTCAAGAACTGGACCCGGAAAACGAAAATATCAATAGTAAAATCGGCGATAAAAAAATATGAAAAACAGACTCCTTCTTGCATCAGTTTTAATTTTGATTGTACTTAGCCTCGAAGCTTGCGTTCCTTCAAAACCGGAGTACGAGGAACGAATTTTAACTTCCACACGATTGATTAAAAAATTGGAAGCGAACCGAAGAGCGATCAAAACATTTAATGCAGTTGGTACGATGGATGTTGACAGTAAAGAATTCGGCGGTTCAGCTACATTCGAAGTTACACTCAAAAAACCGGATACAATAAAAGTTAATATTTACGGACCTTTCGGAATAGACTTAGCTGAGGCAGTCGTAACCAATAGAAATTTTATTTTCTATGATGTGATGAACAATAAAGTCTATAAAGGAATGAATTCGCAATCAGCTTTAAGGGAAATATTTAAAGTCGATTTTACTTTCGAGGAATTGATGGATGCGTTCGCCGGTTCGGTTAATCTGACGGAAAAACTGCGAAGAGAACCTGACGTTTATAACGTTTTTGATGATACATATGAGTTGATCTATGTTGATAATAACGGGAGAAAAAACATTTACGTAATAAATCAAGCTGATCTTGCGATAACTTCTTTTAAAATAACAGACAGGAACGGGAAAAACAGTCTGCACGGAAAATATGTTAGATTTCAAAATTATAATGATGTCCCGGTACCGCAGGAGAGCGAAATTATAAATTACGAGATGGATCAAAGCATAAAACTCAAATACAAAAGTATAGATGTCAATACAGAAACCAAAGCATTTACTATCAATTATCCAAGTGATGCCGAGATCATAGAGTTGTGATTTTAAGTAAACACATAGTTCATCTTGCCCTTATCTCTCTGATTTTGGCTTCTCAAAGTAATTTTGCACAGGAAGATTTATCCCAAAAAAGTAAGCAGCTCAATCAAATTAGAACTGAAATTCAACAATTGGAGAAAGTTCTGAGTGCAAAATCCGAAGAGGAAAGAAAGTCCAACTCCACCTTAAAAAATCTATCCGAACAAGTACTTCTATTGAGTAAGATAATTGTTTCCCTTAACAAAGATGAAACTAAGTTAAACAGTGAAATAGAAAACTTAGAGGATCAGATTGAGGAGTTGGAAACCGAAATTAAGCAGTTGCGAGAGAATTACTCAAATTATATCGCTTGGATTTATAAATATGGGAAAGCAGCTCCTTTAATGTATCTCTTTGGATCTCAATCGGTTTCGCAGGCATTGGTTAGGTACAAATATCTAAGCGCTATAACTGAATCACACCAGGAAGCAGTTAATAACATTAGATCAAAAATTGAAATTAAACAGCAGATAACAGAACGTCTTAAAGAAGAGATAAATAAAAAAGAAAAAATTGTAAGTGCAAAACTAAAAGAAAAATCAAGACTTGAGAACAAGAAATCGCAGCGCGAGATTATCCTGGACAAATTGAAAAGTGATCAGTTAGCAATCGCAAAAGAGATTGAGGAGAAACGAATTGCCGAAGTTCAGATAAAGAAAATAATCGATCGACTAAATGAGGAAGAGAGAAAGCGAAAAGAAATGCTGCGAACCGAACGTCTGAAGAGCAACAAACTAGAAACAAAATTTACGTACGATTACGATAATTATGAAAATTTTTCGGTTCTAAAGGGAAAACTTTCCTGGCCTGTTTCATCGGGGAAAGTAGTGAGACAGTTTGGAGAGAATAAAAATAAGAGGCTCAACACAATCACTCTTAACTATGGAATTGATATTGGGACGAAAGAATCTTCAGAAATTTATTCGGTAGCTGAGGGAAGAGTTTCGGCAATTGACTGGATTCCCGGTTATGGCAGCATCGTGATAATTACCCACAGGGGCGATTTTAGGACGGTTTATGGTCATCTAGAAGAAATAAGCGTTGCCGAAGGGGATATAGTAAAGAGCGGAACGGTGATAGGAAAAGTAAGCAAAAGTTTGGAAGGCAACATCCTCCACTTTGAAATCTGGGAAGAAAGAAACTACGAAAACCC
>JAGFIY010000014.1 GCA_024103215.1 Melioribacteraceae bacterium
AATGGAAGAAAAATCATCTCGTTAGTTAACGAACATCTTAATCCTGGAGTTTATACAATTAAATGGAATGCTCATGGTTACTCAAGCGGAATCTACTTTTGTGTTTTGACAACCGATAAGATCCAGATGGTTTCAAAAATGATATTAATGAGATAACTCTGCTATAAACTTTAGTGTAATTTTCAAAATTATAATTAGGAAAACCAATGAAATTAAAAATATTATTTTTCGCTGGCTTTGTATTTCTATCCACAATTATTGTGGCGCAAAACACTAATCCGGAAGTATCTAATATTAATTTCACCTACAACCCGGGAGATGGTACAATAACAATTACTTATGATCTATTTGACGCTGAACAAATAAGTGCTACAATCTTAATGCTTGTTTCGAAAAACGGAGGGGAAACTTTTAATTACTCATGTTCTCAACTTTCTGGAGATATTTATTATAACGTATCTATAGGTGTAAACAAAACAATTATATGGAATCACGATGATGAACATGGCGGACCCCCAAGCGGGGAAGAGTTTGTAATAAACATTATTGCAAACGATGAAGCTTCCGGCGGAAGTCCCTGTGCAGGAAGTCCTGTAGTTAATCACGGTGGTAAAGCTTATAACACAATACAAATCGGAAATCAATGCTGGTTTAGGGAAAATTTAGATTACGGTGAAATGATTAGTGGAATCGACGGTAATGGTTATGGAAACATGCTGGATAACGGAATAGTTGAAAAATTCTGTTATGACGACAATGAAGATAATTGCGATGAATACGGAGCTCTATATCAATGGAATGAAGCTGTGCAATATGTTAATGCGGAAGGAACACAAGGACTCTGTCCGGACGGTTGGCACGTACCGACTGAAAATGAATTTATCTATTTAATGAATGTTGTTTATCGATCAAATCCATTAAAAGCTGTCGGACAAGGCTCAGGTGCGGGTGCCGGAACAAATACAAGCGGATTTGAAGCATTACTTGCGGGGTATTGTTTGCCGCAGTCTCCATATTTTGATGATGGTTTCCACGATCTAGGAGCAATAACCGGATGGTGGACCTCATTGAGAAATGCTTATACGCATCTTAATGCAGCCGTCTTTTTTGTTGCTGGAGAAAATGATCTGGCTTATCGTCCCGATTATCAAGATGTAAAGAACGCTTATAGTGTAAGGTGCGTTAAAGATTAGCAAGAAAATACAATATTTGGTGACCTTATTTTTGCGTGCAAAAATATTTGCATTATTGCCGTAAAATTTTAATCGATAAATATTTTTTTCGAAACCTGAACATATAACCTCTTTTTCGAGTTCTATTCTTGATGCAGATACATTCCTCAAAGTTTTTGGAGTAGGGAACTCATTATAATCTCATATTTTCTCTTAAAAAGATTGTGAAAGAATATGAAAATTTAGAGAAATTGATAATATCGCTGAACGATATTATATTTCGATAAATCACATACAAATCTGTAAGGTAAATGAACGATAAACTTTTAAGAGATCTGCTTCTTGGATTCGTGAAGGTGCATATACTTCACCACGCAGATAAAGAACCAATATTCGGACAGGAATTTCACGAAGAATTAAAAAGACATGGTTATGATTTGTCCTTCGGAACTCTCTATCCAATCTTTCACAAACTTGAAGCTGATGGATACCTAAAGTCAAAAAAAGAAAACATAAACGGGAAGATTCGACGTTATTATTCAATAACAGCAACCGGGAAAAAGCTTCTAAATAAAGCAAAGGAGCAAGCAAAAGAATTGGTTGAAGAATTATTTGAAGATTAATAACAACATTATTCAAGGGCTGAAGAATTTGGATACAGGTAGTCTTACAGTTCTGTTGGTAAGAATAATTGTCGGAACCGTCTTTCTTTCCGAAGGAATCCAAAAATTTGTTTTCCCTGAAATTCGCGGTGTAGGAAGGTTTATAAAAATCGGTTTCCCGGTACCGGAATTTTTAGGTTATTTTGTTGCCTCATTTGAGGTTTTTTGCGGGGCACTTGTCTTAATTGGGTTGTTTTCAAGATATGCAGCCTTTCCGTTAATAATAATCATGTTAACCGCAATAGTTTCTACGAAAATTCCGATTTTTGTAAATGAAGGATTCTGGGAAATGGCTCACGCAGCAAGAACCGATTGGGCGATGTTGTTGAGTTCAATTATCTTGCTAATTAGTAGAAATACAAAATATTCGATGGAAGGTTATATTCTTAAAAGAACGAATATAAATTAACTTTAGGAAATCTAATGAAAATCCTTATTATAATTAATGATGCTCCTTACGGAACAGAAAAAGCTTACAATGCATTAAGGCTTGCAATGAGTATTCAAAAGGAAAGTGATGCTCAAGTAGATCTATTTTTGATGGCTGATGCGGTTGCCTGCGGCTTGCCGAATCAGATTACTCCTCAAGGGTATTACAATATAGAAAGAATGATTAAATCGGTTATAAGAAAGGGAAGCAATGTTAAAGCCTGTGGTGGTTGTATGGATGCTCGAGGTCTCACCCAGGAAATGTTGATAGACGGAGTTAATAAAAGCAGCATGAAAGAGTTGACGCAATTGACTTTAGCAGCTGAAAAAATAATTACTTTTTGACTTTAAATAAATTTTGATCAAACCTTGTTTTTGCGACTGCATTTAAAAGCAGTAATTGTTTGCTTTATCACTTTTTTGTAATCGTTTAATTGGCTTTATAATCGGAAAAATTTTTTTATTCAAGATCATTTAAGAGGATTGCCTTGCTGAAGTTTATTAAAAAGATTTTTTTAGCTGTATCGGCAGTTCTACTTTATCTTACGGTAAAAGAATTTCTTCAGTTATATTCTTATCTATCGAGTATTAACATATATCTTGCAATTGTTGTTCTGATTGTTTTAGCTGTCTTTATTATATATTTTGGAATCTACCCGTTAATACAGATTATTTTCCTGCCATCGGATTTAGGGCCGACATTCGATAGAACCGAACTTCAATCTGTGATAGATAAACGTGTTAAAAAATTACGAAGAAATAATTTTTTGATTGAATCGGAATTTGATTTCAGTGAAATTAATAATGACGAGCAAAGCTATGGCAAACTTATTTCAGCAATTAATCCTGAGGTTCAGAGGATAAGAAAAAAACATGTCAACTCTGTTTTTTATGGCACTGCGGTTTCGCAAAACGGTTTTCTTGATGCCATAATGATTTTTTCAGCTTCAATAAAAATGATTAAAGAGATTTTCACTCTTTATAACGGAAGAACAAACAACAGAGATCTTCTCGCAATAGGCAAGAATGTTTATTATTCGATTGTAATCGGAGGCAGCGAGGGAATTGAGTATGCTTCGGAAGAAGTTTTTTCAAAGCTTGCAACCGATTCGATGAAAAGCATTCCTTTCCTCGATAAAATTTTCAGCTCGCTTGCCGATGGATTTGTGAACGCGCTTCTGTTGACAAGAATTTCATTGATTACTGAAAATTATTGTACGAAACTGTTTATTGAAAATAGAAAAGAGCTTTTTCCGAACCCTTCATTTGTGATAGATACTGCAAAAGATCTCACAAAAGATGTTGTGGTGAAAATTAAGAGCAACCTGCTTGCTCTCGCAAAAGAAAAAACGGAAAATTTAATCAGCAAAGCGTTCAACCCGGTAATTCTAGTCTTCGATAAAGGATACACTTCATTAAAGGAAAATAAAACAATTTCAGCCGGAGGAAATTTTATTAAAAGAAGATTTAACGACATCAATATTTTTAAGAAGAAATAATTCCACCAGCAGACCGAATCGAAACTTTTTCTAAATCAGATCTCAACTAAAACCAAATAAATATGACCAACTAAGTTAATTTGACATCGTATCTTATTATGTATATATTATAATCAGAATTATAGTTCTGTTTATAGCATTTAAGCATTCAAGGCTTTTTTCAGCCTTAATAGGACATTAAAATATTATTAAAAAATTGGTAGACAAAATATCAATCAAAA
>JAGFIY010000047.1 GCA_024103215.1 Melioribacteraceae bacterium
CTCTAAATTCATAAGGCTTAGGTTCTTTATCCGCAAAGTCGGTACTGAAACTTTCGTCAACCATTCCTGCAATTTTAACGTAACCGCCTAAAGGAAGCATGCTTAATCTATAATCAGTGTGCCCTTCACCATCAAAATCTTTTGGAAGATTACCGAAAGAAAATCCGGTTATTTTGTTCCAACCCATAAGTCTTTTTCCGAAACCGATTGCAAAAACATCTGCTCGCATTCCGCAAATCTTAGCTGCAAGAAAGTGACCAAGTTCATGAACAAAAACCAGTATTCCGATTGTAACGGCAAAGTAAAAAATATAATCCATTAATCTATTAACTCCTAATTCATTTCTTTTTTAAGTAATTCTCTTGTTAAGCGATCGCACTCAATTATAGATTCAAGTTCTGGGTCGGAATAATTTTCGATTCTATAGAGTGCAGATTTTATTACGTCGGGAATCTGTAAAAAGTTAATTTTTCCCTCCAAAAACTTTTCAACCGCAATTTCGTTTGCAGCATTCAATATACAAGGAGCTGCGCCGCCTTGTTCCATAACATCGAAAGCTAATTTTAAGCATTCGAATTTTTTGAAATCCGGTTCAAAAAAAGTAAGATTTTTTATCGAAGAAAAATTCGTGTCGGTATAGCTTTTATTCAATCTTTCTGGGTATGAAAGGGCGTATTGAATAGGCAGCTTCATATCCGGCAGACTCAGTTGTGCTTTAATTGAACCGTCAATAAACTCAATCATAGAATGAACAATCGATTGAGGATGAACAACCACGTCGATTTTATCTTTTCCCATCCTAAAAAGCCAATGTGCTTCAATGACTTCTAAGCCTTTGTTCATCATCGATGCAGAATCGATTGTTATTTTTGCACCCATCGACCAATTTGGATGATTTAATGCTTCTTTTACAGTAACGTTTTTTAAATTTTCATACGCGGTATTAAGAAAAGGACCACCGGAAGCAGTTAATATTATTTTAGAAATATCCTCAGTCTTCTCGCCCACGAGGCATTGAAAAATTGCACTGTGTTCGGAATCCACGGGAATAATCTCAGAATTATATTTATCCGCAAGATCTACGACAATTTCACCTGCAGCAACCAGTGTTTCTTTGTTTGCAAGGGCAATTCTCTTCCCGCGTTTTATTGCTTCGATTGTCGGCTCAAGTCCGGCAAATCCCACAAGCGACGAAAGCAGAATGTCGTAATCAAAATTTTTTGTGGCTTCAATCAGTCCCTCTTCACCGGCGAGAATGATTCCCTTAAAATCGGTATTTGACTTGAAGACTTCGGCGGCAAGTTTATCTTTAATAACGACCGCACCCGGTTTAAATTCCTTGATCTGTTTTTCGAGATCATCTGTCCTGGAATTTGCGGTAAGGAAACTTACTTCATATAACTCCGGGAAATTTCGTACAACATCAAGTGCGCTGGTTCCGATTGATCCCGTTGAACCGAGTATCGCAATTTTTTTCATTAACCCATAAACCTATGCGACAATGCAAATAATATATTAATTACAACAAGTATGTTCAGTATAAAACTTGTTGTGTTTAGCTTGGATATTTTCTGTGCAATTTCGTCGTTCATCGATTCTGCTTCCATCGTGGTGGTTCTAAGTGATTTGGACTGAGGAATTAGCATTGCGAAAATCATCACAAGAAGGATTACCATAATTATCTGTTTGCTAACAAGCCAATGGTTTGAACTGAAGACGAAAAAACCGTATCCCGGATTTTGGCTGACCAAAAGTATTCCGGTAATTAGAATGCCGCCCGCTCCGATTGCTCCGATAATTTTAGTGAGAACAAGCTGGACGGCAATTATGTTTTTCTTTACGGAAAAATCAATTTCCTTTTTTACTCTTTTATTAAGTATTGAATTTATCACAAGATTCACAAACCACATTCCGCCAAAAAGAATGTGAAAAGCCAAAATTGTATTATAATACTGCATATTTGTCCTTTCTTTTCAATGATTATTTATTGCTAAACCCTTAATATAACAAAACTTAGGGGAAGAAATGCAGCATTTCGTTTTGACGTTTGAGGAATGTAGAGGTTTTTCATATATCTTTCTCGATTATGTATTCAATAGTTTTTAATATTCATACGGCGTAGTTATATTTTCGGGCAAATTTATGCTTAATTAAACAAGGAATTTTTATGAATGAAAAAGCTTTTCAAGAATTTTATTCAGAGGATTTCAGTCATTGTTATGGCTGCGGAACCCAAAACAAAGAAGGTTACCAAATAAAAAGTTATTGGGAAGGTGATGAATCCGTAAGCTATTTTGAACCTAAACCTCATCATACTTCAATTCCCGGATTTGTTTACGGAGGATTGATAGCTTCGTTGATAGATTGTCATTCAACAGGGACAGGTGCAGCCGCTTTGTACGATGAAGAAATTAAAGCCGGAAATAAACCGGAGTTCTATCCCCGTTGTGTAACAGCATCACTTCTTGTGAACTACTTAAAACCCACGCCGATCGACTGTGTGCTTGAACTTAGAGCGAAAGTAAAGGAATTAAAGGGGAAGAAAGTAATTGTTTCAGTTAATCTATTTGCAAAGGGGGAAGTGACCGCAACAGGAGAAGTTGTTGTCGTTCGCGTTCCCGAAGGATGGAAACCATAATGAAGTAATTTTTAATTTATTTTTTTTTGAATTAATTTAGAAAATCGCCTCTGCAAAATGGTTTTCGCAAATGATTTTCTTCAGTCTGTGAACCAATTTTATAAAAAAAATTAAAAAGGAAATTCTTCTTCCGGATCAGGCTGTTCCAAAGCTTCCTGCTTTGGTAATTTAGCAGCAAGGTGAACAGGATTGCTTTTTACATAAATAGCTTTATACGGGATTGTCGGACAGGCAAACTCGCACGCTCCGCATCCAACACAGATTTCTTCATCAATAAGAGGAGCATTTTTATTCACTTGCGGATCGAGCACCATTCTTACGGCTTTTGTTGGACAATGTTCGGCGCAAGCACCGCAGTCGGTTCCTTGTGAGTAAACAATACAATTGTCTTTTATGAATGAAGCTTTACCAAGTTGAATGAGTTTTTTGGTCTCTCCGTTTTGAGGCAGAATTGCACCGCTCGGACAAACATCGGTGCAAGCCGTACAATCATAATTACAGAAACTTTTTATGTAATCCATCCTTGGCTGAAGAATTCCGAGCAGGCCGTATTCCAAAAACGAAGGCTGAAGAACTTGCGTCGGACAGGCGGCAACGCACAAATGACAAGCGGTGCAGTGATCTGTAAAATTCTCAATAGAAAGTGAACCGGGAGGAGAAACCGCATATTCTCTGGTTTCCGGTATTTTGTTTTCTTTGTAAACAAGAATTTTTTCCTGAGCTTTCAGCGCCAACGATCCGCCCGTAAACCAAACTGCAGATTGAATTAAGAAATTCCGCTTATTTATGTTAACCGGTTCTATGACCGTTTTCATATCCCGAGAATATCTGAATTTATATTCAAGTCCGGAGGAAGGACAAACCGTGAAACAATTGAAACACAAAACACATCTCGAGTAATCTATTATCTCATCCTCTGTGTCGATACACGAAGACTTACACACTTTTCCGCACGCTCCGCAACCCGAACAATTTATATCACTTATTTTTATCGTGAAGAGAGAATATTTTGAGATAAAACCGAGCAATGTTCCTACAGGACAAACTGAATTACAATACAACCGTCCGTGTTTAATGCTCATCCACAATATCAAACCAAGAAATAAAAATGAGAAAATAAAACCGGCTATGTTTATTCCCTTAAACTCCAAAGGATAGATTGAATAGATGTTTATTGATTCAAGCGCGAATGCAATAGAGTTGTTGATGCCAATCGTTGCCGGTCTTAAAAGATTCGAAATGATCCTGCCGAAATTGCTGTAGGGATCAAGTATGTTTAATCCGAACGAAATTCCGAAGATGAAAAGTATAACTGCTGCAGCTAAGAATCCGTATCGTGTTTTTTTATGTTCCTCTCTATATAAAAATTTGATTCTTTTTTTCTTCATTCGAAGATAGGTTGCAATATCTTGAAAAGTTCCCAGTGGACAGATAGATGAGCAGTATGCTCTGCCGAAAAGAAATGTAAGCAGCATAACGATAATGAACCCGATGCCGGCAATAGTTCCGATTGAAATAAATTTTAAGAAAGAAGGAATAAATTGAAGAAAGAGCGGATAAACAGAGTATTCCTGCTGCAGAGAAAAACTAAGATCGAGATAGAGAATAATTATGGATAAGAAAAAAACAAGAGATATAATCACTCTTATTTTTTTCATCAATTTCCAATTCATTATTTACTACAACATTATTCGATTGATTTTGAGTGATGATAAATCCATCGTTCCGACATTCATGTTATGAGCATATTTTATATAATCAACGTTTTCGGGTTCGCGTCCGAAAAGTTTTGCCGCCGCAGCATCAGCAGCAACAATGTCGGTGGAAATTATCTGCGACTTCATAGTAACCACATCATCTTTTGATACACCGCGCGGACCGTTTCTCTTCATCACCAAGTAAGCATCCACAATGTTAAGATCCGGTTGTTTCAATGTCGCATAATCAGCAATACATTGATGAAGATCGTTTCTATGCCAGAAACCTCTATCCCAAACAATTCCCATCAAATTTTTCATTGAGATGGTAACGCCTGCGCCTCCGTGACTTTTTAAAACAGGTACATTTATAAACACATCCGATTCGAGAATCAGTTCATGCACTTTTGCATCTTTTAATCTTTCACCTTGCTTTACATCAACTTTATGATAATAACTTTCCGTGTGTCCGGGTACGACTTTTGCCCCGGCATCTTTTGCAGCTTTTTCAATTCCGCTGTTTGAGTAGCACTTTGTCCAGTTATCACAAGTATGATCGAACACATAAACATCCTTAGCACCCGCATCGAAGCATTGTTTAACTATTCTGTTAACAAGTTTTGGATTAGTGTTAGCGGCTCTTTCGGGGGATGTATCCCATCCTATATTCGGTTTTACGACAACTGTTTGATTCGGCTTAACGAAATTTTTTATTCCTCCTAAAGAGTTTATTCCTAAGTCAAACATTGTTTCCGGCTCACCACCTTTTACCGCTACAAGATCATAAATTTCTTCGGGAGCAGTTTTTGGATTTGCGAAAAGATTTAGTTTGTCGCCGTATTTTAAATATGCACCTGCGGCAACTCCAGCTTGAATACTCTTTTTGAAGAACTCTCTTCGTCTCATCTTTTCTCCCAAATAAATTTAGACAATAAGGTCTGAAAATTTTATTAAAAATAAAAATTTATTATCTTTACTTCAAGAGAAACTGAGGTGGGAATAGAAAATGCAAGGAATTATATCAAACCGTTTATCGAAGGAGATAGTTAAGAGTTCTGTCTTTGATGTTTCGGCAATTGCTTTTATTTATTTGATTCCGGTAATTTCTCATATGCTCGTGTTTCCTATTTACTATCTTGAACCGATGAGGTTAATGCTTATTTTAGCAATTGCTCATACATCCAAGAAAAATGCGTTAGTTATTTCCGCAACGCTTCCGTTATTTTCGTTTTTAATTTCAGCGCACCCGGTATTTATTAAGTCATTGTTAATTATGGGTGAACTTGCGTTTAATGCTTGGCTGTTTTTTTATTTAAGCGAAAAATTTAAGAATAAATTCAGTACAATGTTATTAAGCGTTGCTGCAAGCAAGATGGTTTATTACGTAATTAAATTCGGTTTGTTGAGTTTTGCTTTGCTTGAAGGAAGTTTGGTTGCAACACCGATAGCTATTCAAGTAGTGATGATGCTGCTGTTAAGCGCATATTTTTTGATTCCTCGAAAAAGTTAAATCCAATATAAAAGATAACAATTGAGAACCGTATTCAATTTTGGATGCGGTTTTTCTATATCGATTACTTACAACTAAAATTCATTCAAGTAACTATAATTTGGTTAATAAGATTATTCCACAAGACTTATTCAAAAACGCCGGCAATCTTGGTGCCGCATTTATAACATTTCCCGTTCACAATTTTGTTTGAATTAATCGAGTGCCAGTTTCTTTGAATTAATTTTACGCCGCAAGTGGGGCAGTATGTTGTCTGTCCTTCTTCGTGAAAAACATTGCCAACATACACATACTTAATACCATGATTAAGGGCGATATCTCTTGCTTTAAGAAGTGTTTCCGTGGGAGTTCTCTCTTTATCGCGAAGTTTAAAATCCGGGTGGAATGCGGTAAAGTGATGAGGTATATCTGAACCCAAATTTTCAGTTATCCAATCGCACATTTTCTCGATTTCATCCGAAGAATCATTTTCGTCCGGTATTAATAAAGTTGTTATCTCAAACCAAACTTCAGTTTCGTTTTTAAGCCAAATCAAAGTATCGAGCACATCTTGAATATGAGAAAAAGTCAGCTTGTGATAAAACTGTTCGGTGAAAGCTTTTAAGTCGACATTTGCCGCATTTATATATTTGTAAACATCTTTACGTGCATTTTTATCGATGTAGCCTGCAGTAACCATTACGTTTTTAATTCCTTCTTCGCGGGCAATTTTTGAAACATC
>JAGFIY010000142.1 GCA_024103215.1 Melioribacteraceae bacterium
AGAATTTATGCACGCAGAATGAAAGAAAAATACGGTGCAAAAAATCCTCGTTCCTGGTGGATGAGATTTCACACTCAAACAGCCGGCTGCACGTTAACTGCTCAACAACCTGAAAACAACATAGTGAGGACCGCATTTCAAGCAATGGCTGCGGTGCTGGGAGGAACCCAATCACTCCATACAAATTCGATGGACGAAACTTTGGCGCTCCCAAGCGAAAAAGCCGTTAAGATTGCACTCAGAACACAGCAGCTTCTTGCGTACGAAACAGGGGTAATAAATACAGTCGATCCTCTCGGCGGAAGTTATTTTGTTGAGTCTTTGACAAACAAGATGGAAGAAGAAGCAAACAGAATCTTTGATGAGATCGATGGTTTTGGAGGTGTTATTCCTGCAATTGAGGCGGGATATTTCCAGCGCGAAATTGCCGATGCTGCATACAGGTATCAAAAGGAACTTGAAAGGAAAGAGAAATTTATGGTCGGCGTAAACGAATTTGTTGAAGAAGAAAATACTATCGACATACCTATCCTTCAAATTTCCCCGGAAGTTGAAAAGAAACAGAAAAATGAATTAACCGAACTCCGCCAGTCGCGTAATCAAAAGGATGTTGAACAATCTATAGAGGACATTAAATCTGCCGCAATCGATGGAAAAAATTTAATGCCGGTTTTTATTGAAGCATCCAAAAAATATGTAACGCTTGGGGAGATGGTGGGAGCACTGAAAGAGCCGTTTGGCGTTTATGAAGAATCTGCCGTATTCTGATGATTAAAGAAATCGTTTCCCTCATCAGGGTTAAAGATTGGATTAAAAACAGCTTTGTGTTTGTTGCACTGCTTTTTTCAAAGCATCTGCTCGATGCCGGTTATTTCATCAACGTGCTTGAAGCATTTCTAATCTTCTCATTAGCATCGAGTTTTATTTATGTGATTAACGATATCCTAGATATAGAATTCGATAAAGCACATCCTATAAAGAAAAGCCGGCCCCTTGCAAGCGGCAAAATTAGTATTGTTACCGCCTGGATCATCGCTTTCGTGCTTATATTGATAACAATTCCGCTTTTAATAAACACAAATTCAGCATTTATTAAAATTGTAAGTGCTTATGTCTTACTGAATATTGTTTATTCTTTACTTCTTAAAAAAATAGTGATATTGGACCTGCTTTCGATTGCCGCCGGTTTTACGCTAAGAGTTGTTGGGGGCGCGGCTGCTATATCGGTTGCGGTTTCGAACTGGCTTCTTCTTACAACATTGTTCATCTCATTGTTTTTAGCGGTGATGAAGAGACGTTCAGAGATTGGTTTGATGGAGGAATCCAATAATTCGACGAGATCCGTTCTTCAAAATTACAGTATAAAATTCACGGATCAAATCGGCACGATCTCGGCGGCTGGAGTTATTATTTGTTACGCGCTTTATGCCGTGTCAGATAGAACCGTCCAGTATTTTAACACTGATAGTTTTATTTATACAACAGTTTTTGTTGTATTCGGTATATTTAGATATATGTTTCTCGTGCATATCAGAAAGCAAGGTGAAAATACTGTTGAACTTTTACTGAAAGATTTTCCGATGCTTATAAATATTTTTCTTTATATAATTTCAATTGTAGTGTTGATTTATAATTCGGATCTATTATGAGGGATCATTTATTTTTTTATTTAATTGTTCCGGTTATTGTTTCTTTCATAGCTGTGTCATGTTCTTCATCCGAGGAAAGTACTGACAAATCTCAAATCGATGAAGAATATCGAGTTTATTACGAACCATCTATCAATTTGCAAGTAGAAAAAATCTATGCCTGGGTTGATTATATGCCTGGCGGGAAACCTAAATTTCACATTACCGGCGATTTAGCCATACCATCAACCGATGATTATTCATCAAGCGACGTGGAATTGGTTTTGATAAGAATACACCAGCAGCAAAAAATTGTTTATCAAATTCTACCGACTGTACAAGAAATAGATATGACTTCTGACGGTGTTCGAAAAATTATGTTCTCCACTCTATCAGGATTATTCCTGGAACCTTGGTTTAATCCGGATGACGTTATAGATGTTGAGCTAAGATTTTCCGGTGAGAGCGGAAATTATGAATATATTGCGTTTAATGTAGAAGTGGATAAGGCTTATTGATATGTTATTTGACTTTATTGGGTTGATAATTTTACTGCTTCTCAGCGGTTTTTTTTCATCTTCCGAATTAGCATTCGTCGTAGCAAACAAGCTAAAGATTGAGGTAAGGGCAAGAAAGAACAAGATTGCTGCAAAAGCCGCACAGTATTTTGTTGATGATCCGAATATTTTCTTCTCGACAATTCTTGTCGGCAACAACATTGTCAATGTTGCATTTGCATCTCTGCTTACGGTTTTCCTGCTTCATTTTTTCGATCTCAATGATTTTGAAATACTCTTAATTTCATCATCACTTTTGCTGTTATTAGGGGAGTTAATTCCTAAATATATCGCTCGCGATTTTGCGGATAGATTGATTATTTTAATCTCGCTTCCGCTTAGACTGCTATCAATAATTTTATATCCTATTGTTAAACTCCTTTCGTCAATAAGCAATGTGTTTGTTAGAGAAGCAGAGATCGAGGAAGCGCAGACCGAACTTGTGGATCGTGAGGATATTCAAGTTCTTATAGACGAAGGTTCGGAAGCCGGACATTTTGCGGAAAGTGTCTCGGATATTGCTGCTAATATTCTGGAACTCGGTGAACAAAAAATTTATGAAGCAATGACTCCAAGAACCGACATAACAGGCATTCAAATTGATAGTACAATTGGGGACCTGTTGGATGTTTTTATTACTTCCGGTTATTCTAAAATTCCGGTTTACGACGAAAGTATGGATGATATAAAAGGTATAGTTTTTGCCTATGATATGTTTAGAAATCCGACCGACATTAAATCGATGATGCGTAAGCCGAAATTTGTGCCGGATACAAAAAGATCGATAGAGATGCTTAATGAATTCCTCGACGAGAGAATTTCAATAGCAATTGTTGTTGATGAATTCGGGGGAACCGCGGGAATAATAACTGTCGAGGATATTATTGAGGAGATGTTCGGCGAAATTCACGATGAATATGATGTTGACGATGATGTTTGTAAAAAAATAAACGGAGATACTTACATAATCTCTGGAAAAGTAGAAGTCGATGCGTTAAACGAAGATCATGATCTTGATATTCCTGAAGGAGATTATGAGACTCTCGCCGGTTACATTACATCGACATTGGGGAACATCCCTCAACAAGGTTACGAATTTAAAACAGACAAATTTAAAATTACAATCCTAAGATCCGACATAAATCGTGTAGGACTTATAAAACTGCAAGTTCTTCAAAACTAATCCCATCCCTAAAATCGGATTATGAATCCTTTTTGATCAAGAGACATCATATCCAGCAATAATTTTATTTGGTATGGAAAACATATTTGGTTTTAGTGCTGCTGTTGCAGTCGGAATTACGCTCGGACTTATAGGCGGAGGAGGATCTATTTTGACGGTTCCGATTCTGGTTTATATTTTCAGCATCGATCCCTTATTATCAACATCCTACTCGCTGTTTGTTGTTGGACTTACGGCACTCATCGGCGCATACGGATATTTCAAAAAAAATGAAGTCGAGCTTGGAACCGCGGTTTTATTTTCGATTCCGTCGCTTATATCGGTTTATTTTACAAGGCGGTTTTTGATGCCGGCAATTCCCGATGTTCTTACTTTATTTGAGGAAATAACAGTTACAAAAAACTTTTTGATATTAATTGTTTTTGCTCTTTTGATGATTGGATCAGCTTATTCGATGATAAAGAAAAGCAAATTAAGCGTTCCGGGAAAAGAAATAAAAAGAAAATATTTATTGATAATAGTTGAAGGGATTATTGTTGGTGTTCTCACCGGGTTCGTCGGTGCAGGAGGCGGATTTTTAATCATTCCTGCTCTAGTAGTTTTTGCGAAACTCCCGATGAAGAAGGCGGTCGGAACATCACTAATTGTAATTGCACTTAAATCATTCTTCGGATTTATCGGCGATGCAGGAACAGATTTATATTTCGATTGGGGTTTTCTTCTTCTGTTTTCACTTTTTGCAGCCGTTGGAATTGTGTTTGGTTTAATCTTTAGTAAAAGAATATCCGGTGAAAAATTAAAACCGGCTTTCGGTTGGTTTGTTCTCTTAATGGGAACGTACATAATGTTTAACGAAATTAGAATTTTAATTAACTGAGGAAAATATATGAATCCACTATCGGCAATTTTTGGAAATAGAGTGCAAGTAAGTAATTTATCTTCGGATGAGTTCGAAAAAATTATGCAGGAAAATGATAATGCAGTTCTTATTGATGTAAGAACTCCCGGCGAAAATAAGGAAGTACGAATTCCTAATTCAAAACTAATTGATATGATGGACCCCAATTTCATCGAGAAAATTGAAAGTCTCGATAAAAATAAAACATATTTGGTTTACTGCAGAAGCGGCAACAGAAGTTTTTATGCAGTAAAAGAGATGCTAAAATTGGGGTTTGAAAATGTACACAATCTCGAGCCGGGAATTATTGGTTGGCTTGGCGAGATAGAGAGAGGTTAAGGAGGAAATATGTACTTTGAACACATATACGAAAAAGGTTTAGCTCAAGCAAGCTATTTGATTGGATGTCAAGCAACGGGAGATGCAATAGTAATTGATCCACGAAGGGATGTAGATATTTATTTGGAAATTGCAGATCGTGAAAATCTTAGAATTACTCATGTGACTGAAACTCATATACATGCGGATTTTCTTAGCGGCAGCAGGGAACTGGCTGCAAGAACCGGTGCAGAAATTTTGCTTTCGGATGAAGGAGGAAATGATTGGCAATATCAGTTTGATCACACTCCTTTGAAAGATGGAAATAAATTTAAAGTTGGCAATCTTATCTTTGAAGTGCTTCACACTCCGGGACATACGCCTGAACATATAAGTTTCCTGCTTACTGATTCAGCAGCGAGTAAGGAACCTGTAATGATTTTCACAGGCGATTTTGTTTTTGTTGGCGATGTTGGAAGACCTGATCTTCTTGAAAAAGCAGCGGGAATAAAAGGAACACAAAAAGTCGGCGCCGAGCAGATGTTTGAATCATTGAAAAAGTTTAAGTTGCTTAAAGATCATGTGCAGGTTTGGCCAGGCCATGGTGCAGGGTCGGCTTGCGGTAAGGCGCTGGGAGCAGTTCCGAGCAGTACTGTTGGTTATGAAAAATTTGTTAATTGGGCGCTTCAATTTGATGAAAAAAACAGCTTTGTTGAAGCATTACTCGAAGGACAGCCTGAACCACCGAAATATTTTGCTATGATGAAAAAGTTAAACAAAACCGGACCGGCTATTCTTGGAGGCATTCCTCATCCGGCAAGACTTACCTTAACGCAATTTAAGGATGCGGTTGAAGAGAACATAACGATAGTTGATACCAGAGATAAATTTGCATTTGCTGGCGGACACATCGGAGGTTCATTAAACATTCAGGATAATTCAACTTTTACAACCTGGATAGGCTGGATGCTTGATTATAACGAAAAGTTTCTTCTGATAGCTCCTGAGCACCGTATCGAAGAGCTCACTAAATCTCTTATCAGAATCGGATTGGATAACATCTACGGTTATTTCCCTAATTTAGAAAGCTGGGCAAATGTAGGTCACGAACTTGATGTTATTAATCAAATCACATGTACAAATCTTAGAAAGAAAATTGATTCTGAAAAAGTACAGGTGATTGACGTTAGAGGAACAAGCGAATATAAAACCGGTGCTGTGGATAATGCACTTAATATACATGTAGGTTCGCTGCCGGAGAATCTTGATAAAATCAGAAAGGATATAGATGTAGTTGTTCATTGTGCAACGGGTGACAGATCAAGCATCGCCTGCAGCTACTTGAAGAAGAAAGGATTCGATAACGTGATAAACTTAACAGGCGGTTATCAGCATTGGCTTCAGGAATGCGCACTCGAAAAAGAATTGGTTGAAACTTAATTTTATTGTACTATATTGCCGGATAAATCATTATCCGGCTTTTTATTATGAATTATAAAGTAATCTTGTTCGACGGCGTTTGTAATCTTTGTAATTACAGCGTTCAAACTATTATTAAGTACGATAAAAAAAGAGTGTTTCGTTTTGCTTCGCTTCAATCGGAATTTTCCGATGTATTGCTGAAAAAATATAACCGATCGAAAAAAGATTTTGATTCTGTTATTCTCATCGACGGAAACAATATTTACGAAAAAGCTTCGGCATTTTTTGAGATTATAAAATACCTTAGGTTTCCGCTTATCTTACTCTATCCTTTTAGGATATTGCCAAATGCACTTCTCAATAAGGTTTATGACCTAATTGCAAAAAAAAGATATAAGTGGTTCGGTAAAAGGAAAGAATGTATGATTCCGACCCCGGAATTAAAATCGTTGTTTTTGGACTAATCGACATATATTTTGGCAGATCAATCCGAATAAAGTTATTTTTGTGATCTGATTCTATGGAATTCACACTTTTACATAAAGAAAAAAACTCAAAAGCACGTGCAGGAATTTTAAAAACCGATCACAGTGTTATTGAAACTCCCATTTTTATGCCGGTCGGTACACAGGGAACGGTAAAAGCAATTTCTCAACGAGTTCTTACGGAAGATATAAACGCTCCGATAATCCTCGGAAACACATATCACCTGTATCTCCGACCCGGAATTGAAATACTGGAGGATTTCGGCGGACTTCATAATTTCATGAAATGGGAAAGATCAATCTTAACGGACAGCGGTGGATTTCAAATTTATAGTCTTTCGGATTTACGAAAAATCAAAAACAACGGGGTGGAATTTCGATCTCATCTCGATGGATCAAAACACTTTTTTTCACCCGGAAAAGTAATAGGAATTCAACGTTCCATTGGATCTGATATTATGATGGTTCTGGATGAATGCACTCCTTATCCCTGCGAATATGATTATGCCGAAAAATCAAAAAATCTTACGAGCAACTGGGCAAGGTTAAATCTTGAGGCATTTCATAGTTCCGAACCGAAATACGGTTATAAACAAGCACTTTTCGGAATTATTCAAGGTAGTGTTTATAAAGATTTAAGAGAAAATTCGGCAAAGGATTTGGTATCTCTAGATTTTGACGGTTACGCAATCGGTGGACTTGCTGTTGGCGAGCCGGCTGAAACGATGAACGAAATAGTTGATTTCACAACTGATTTTATTCCGGATTCAAAACCAAGATATTTAATGGGGGTGGGAAGACCGGAAAATATTCTTGATGCCGTTGAAAGAGGAATAGATATGTTCGATTGCGTGATGCCTACACGAAACGCACGCAATGCGTATTTGTTTACTTCGCAGGGAATTATTACTATTAAAAATTCGATTTATAAAAATGATAAATCTCCGCTCGATCCGGAATGCGATTGTTATACCTGCCGGACGTATTCTAAAGGTTATCTGCGTCATCTTTATAACGCGAACGAAATTCTTGCACTTGAGCTGGGTACGATTCACAATCTTTCGTATTATCTTAATCTTGTGAGAGAGGCTCGAAAAAGAATATTGAATGATTCGTTTTCGGAATGGAAAGAAAGTATTATAAATCTAATATCAAAGAATAATAAAGAAATTAAGGAGGATTAATGGAATTCTTATTCGCAATGGCTCCACAAGGTGGAGACGGTGGGGGCAGTTTAGTGAGCACATTGATTATGTTCGGTGCAATTTTCGCTATTTTCTATTTTATGATTATCCGACCGCAGCAGAAGAAAGCGAAAGAAAGAGAAAAATTATTGAGCGAACTTCAGAAAGGGGATAAGGTCGTAACAAGCGGTGGAATTCACGGTACAATAGCCGGTCTGGAGGAAAAAACCGCATTACTTGATATCGGGAACAACGTGAAAATTAAAGTAGAAAGATCCGCAATTTCAGTAGTAAATAAATAGTGAATAAAGAATGAAAACACTCGATATAAAGAATAATTTTCTCGCGATTGAAAAAGAATATTCTGGTTACGAAAATTCAAAAATTGTTATTCAATCCGCTCCGTTTGAAAAAACCGTGAGCTACGGAAAAGGAACCGGTTTGGGACCGAAAGCAATTCTTGAAGCCTCTCATTATGTCGAGTTTTATGATGAGGAATTTGATAGGGAGCTTTGTTTCGAAAAGGGAATTGCTGCGCTTAAACCTATGAACCTCAATAAGCTTTCGCCGGAAAAGGCTTTGGAAAAAATTTATGATTCAACAAAGGCTCTACTTGATGACGATAAATTTGTTGTAACGCTCGGCGGTGAACATACAATTTCTTCTGCACCGGCAAAGGCATACTTTGAAAAGTTCAAAGATTTATCGATACTTCAGATAGATGCACATTCCGATTTCAGAGAAGAGTACGAAGGGACAAAGTATTCTCATGCATGTGTTATGAAAAGGATTGCCGAGTTTACATTAAGAATAGTTCAAGTGGGAATTCGTGCGCAATGTATCGATGAGTCGAAGTTCATCAAAGAAAACAATATTAAAACATTCTACAGTCGGGGAATTAGAGAAGGTGAATACGGAAATGATTGGATAAGCAGCGTACTTAGGAATCTATCAAAGAATGTTTATATTACATTTGATGTTGACGGATTTGATCCATCATTCCTTCCATCCACAGGAACACCTGAACCGGGAGGTCTGTTTTGGGACGAGACAATTTCCCTAATCAAAAAAGTCGGCAAAAAGAAAAATATTGTAGGTTTTGATGTAGTTGAGCTTGCGCCGCAGACAAATGATCCATCATCAAGTTTTACTACTGCAAAACTAGTATATAAGATGCTTAATTGTGCGTTTATCAATAAGTAGTTGAGGGTGCCATGAAAAAAATATATTCATGGTTAATATTTTTTCTTTTGACTTTTTCATCAGTCTTCGGACAGTCAAAAGTTTATCTCGCAAATGTTGAAGGCGACATAGACTTGGGTTTATCGCCCTACATCAAAAGGATAATTCAAGAAGCGGAAGCTAATTATGCTGATGCGATTATCTTTAAGATAAACACATTCGGCGGAAGGGTTGATGCAGCTACTCAAATTAAAGATGCTATTCTAAACTCAAAGATTCCCACGATTGCCTTCGTTGATAAAAGAGCAATTTCTGCAGGATCTTTAATCGCACTTTCCTGCCAGAAGGTTTACATGGTTTCAGGTTCATCAATGGGCGCAACTACAGTTGTTGATCAAACCGGTGAAAAGCAATCCGAAAAAGCTCAATCATATATGCGCTCGGAGATGAGAGCCACCGCAGAGAAAAACGGCAGACCGAGCAAAATTGCGGAGGGGATGGTTGATGAAAGAATTGTTGTTGAAGGTCTTGTTGACAGCACTCAGCTTATTACTTTAACCGCAGAAGAAGCCGTTAAGTATGAAATGGCAGATTACATTGCTGCTGATTTAAATGAAGTGTTGAAAAACGAAAATCTTGAAAATGCGGAAGTAATCACACTTGATACAAACGTAGCCGAGGAGATTGTTCGTTTTCTAAACAATCCAATAGTCTCTTCGCTTTTAATAATGATTATTTTGGTTGGAATGTTTACCGAAGTAAAGACACCGGGATGGGGAGTGCCCGGAACTGCCGCGGTGATTGCTTTGGTTTTGTTCTTCGGTTCAAGTTATATTGTAGATCTAGCATCGATCATAGAAATCTTGATTTTCATAGTTGGGCTGGGTTTGCTGATCGTGGAAATTTTTGTAATTCCTGGCTTTGGAATATTCGGCATCCTTGGGATAATTTTAATGATGGCAAGTCTTTTCCTTGGGCTTATTTCGGATTTTCCTATGGTTGATCTTGAGATGATTTCTGCAGCCATTATTCAGTTTGCGGGCGGATTAATTGCGTCAATGGTTTTGATTTATATAATTTCTAAGTTTCTTCCAAAAACCAGGATTTGGAATAATCTCATTCTAAATACGAATATTGGAGGCAGTTCAGGGTACACTTCCGATGAATCGATAAAATCTCTCGTCGGCAAAAGTGGAATCGCTTATACCGATCTTCGCCCGTCTGGTACCATTCTAGTCGAAGATAACAGAATCGATGCTGTTACGGAAGGGGAATATATCTTGAAGGGGACTAAAATTTCGGTTGTAAAAGAAGGCGGATCAAAAGTTGTTGTGCGAGCCGTTGAATAGAAAATCAGTACAGTAGATTTTTTTTTCGTTTTTCCGAATAAAGCTTAAGATTTTTTTGCCAACCGGATCTAATTTCTTCAACAGGTAGACCAGCTTTTATTTTTTTTATGAGGCTGTCCGTGCCGGAGAGGAGATTAAAATGGCTCTCCTTAAATTCATATTTATCAGGATATAACTTGAGCAGAGACTTAATTAGAACAATCATAATTTTCATATGATCAAGCTTCTTGTGATCTGTTATTTTAAACTCAATTCCGTAACAAATTTCATTTTCGTACTTCGGTGATGAAGCCGATTTCATTTTTACCGGGGTGAACTCGGCTGAAGTTAACTGCAAGCCATCCAATTTAAACTTTCCAAGTTCGGAAAGCAGTTCTGCTGAATTGATAAATGGCGCACCGATTTGCAGAAAGGGTTTATTCGTTCCTCTTCCTTCTGATACATTTGTTCCTTCAATGAAACAAGTTGCCGGATAAATTTGAGCAGTTTCAAAATTTGGGATATTTGGCGAAGAATTAATCCAATTATTGAAGTAAATTTTTGGATCGGTATCACGCTGGTAACCTTCCATTTTTGTAACAGATAAATCTGCTTTTTTTCCTTTTGACTCAAGAATTGATTCATTAAAATATAGAGCAAGCTCGCCGATTGTCATTCCATAAATCACCGGGATCTTATCAATTCCGATGAATGATTGGAAATTCGAATTAAGTACCGGTCCATCAAATCGTGCTCCGCCAAGTACGTTCGGACGATCCGTAACAATGATTTTTTTATTATTTTCAACCACGGCTTCCATACAATAGTACATTGTTGAAATATATGTGTAGAATCGTGCTCCAATATCCTGAATATCATATAATATGACATCCAGATCTTTCACGTCTTTCTGCAGTGGTTTCTTGTTTTTGCCGTAAAGTGATTTTACTGGAATGCCTCTATAATATCTTACTTTCGATTCAACAAGTTTTCCTGCCTCAACATCTCCAAAGAGGTCGTGCTCCGGCGTAAAAATTGTTTGAATATCGCATATTTTCAAAGAAATTAATGTATCCACTAGATAAGTGCCATTTGATAGAACCGATGTGTGATTAATTACAATACCAACTTTTTTATCTCTAATAAGCTCAATTTCTTCGTCGACTAATCGTTCATTGCCTAATTTGAAGTTTGGTTGTGCCGAGCAAGAAATAAATGTTAAAAAAAACAAGAGGAGAAAAAGCGTAAGATATTTATTTATAATAAGATACATCATTCACTTAAATAAATTTTCTTGAATAAAATCCAAGCTGCCAGAGTCATCCCATCCCAAATCTCGTTTTTTGCTATTTTCTGTTCGATTTCATCGTATGTTAACTCGATTAAATTAAATTCCTCAAACTTATCCATAACGAGAGGAGAGGGGAACAAGTCTTCGCAGAAAAATACGGAGCAAGTTTCGTCGCTTACACCGGAATAAGGAGCAAATTTTCCGACATTTATTATTTCGTTGGAATCAAATCCGGTTTCTTCACGCAGTTCTTTATGTGCGTTCTCAAGCGGAGTTGAATTTTCGAGTATTGATCCACAAGGAAATTCAAGACTTGTTTCTTGATTTAAATATCTGAATTGTTCTACAAATAAATATTTGTTTCCTTTTTTGGGGATTATTAGCGACGAACCGGGAGTGTGGACGTAATGATATTCACCTTCCCGGTTATCGTTTTCAAGTTTAAATGTATCTTTTTTGTAAGTCCAGTGATCATTCTGAAACTGCACTTTTTCACTTAGCTTTATCCATTTTTTCAAAGACATTTTAACCGTGGTTTTCTAATAATTCTTTTCGCGAGAAGAAATGTAAAATTTCCATCTTCGCGTTTTCATCAGAATCCGAACCATGCACAATGTTTGCTTCAATACTGTCGGCATAGAGTTTTCTGATCGTTCCTTCTTCTGCTTTTGCAGGATCTGTTGCTCCAATGAGTTTTCTGAAATCTTCAACCGCGTTTTCTTTTTCCAAAGCTATCGGAACACAAGGACCCGATGTCATATATTTTATAAGATCGTTGAAAAATGGTCTTTCTTTGTGAACTTCATAAAAACCACCCGCTGATTTTTCGTTTAAGTGCACCATTTTCATACTAATAATTTTAAATCCGGCACCGGTTATTTTTGTAATAACCTCACCGATCAAGTTCTTCTGAACGCAGTCGGGCTTAAGAATTGCTAATGTTCTATTGCTCAATTTTTCCTCCGAATAAATTACTTTGATTAAAAAAATGCCGTCGTAAAAGACGGCATCACTAAATTAATTATCTATACTTTGCTTATCTACTTTTAACTTTGGATAGTGCTTCTTTCATTGTTATTCCGATTGCAGCCGGACTTTCAACAACATGAATACCTGCTTTTTTCATTGCTTTCATTTTCTCTGATGCTGTTCCTTTACCGCCGGAAATAATTGCTCCTGCATGTCCCATACGTCTTCCCGGAGGTGCGGTTTGTCCGGCAATAAAACCAACAACTGGTTTTTTAACATGCTTCTTTATATAGGCAGCAACTTCTTCTTCAGCGCTTCCACCTATCTCGCCGATCATTACTATTCCGTCAGTGTTTGGATCTTCATTGAATAATTTAATTATATCAATGAACTGAGAGCCGATTACCGGATCTCCTCCGATTCCAACACAGGTGGATTGCCCGATCTTTAGATCGGAAAGCTGTTTAACTGCTTCGTAGGTTAAGGTTCCGCTTCTTGATACAACACCGACTTTTCCTTTTCGGTGAATGAATCCCGGCATTATTCCGATCTTTGCTTTTCCGGGGGAAATAATTCCCGGACAGTTTGGACCAATCAATCTTACATCCAAATTTTTAATGACATTATAAACTGCTACCATATCTTTAGCAGGTATTCCCTCAGTGATACATACAATTAGTTTTATTCCTGCATTTGCCGCTTCTAAAATTGCATCGGCGGCAAACGGGGGCGGGACAAAAATTGCGGAAGCTGTAACTTTCTGGTGTTTGACCGCATCGGCAACCGTGTTGTATATAGGAATCTTATTGAATTTGGTACCGCCTTTTCCGGGTGTGACTCCAGCTACTACGTTAGTTCCATATTCGACCATTTGCTGAGTGTGAAAAGAGCCTTCGCTTCCTGTTATTCCTTGAACAACCACTCTGGTCTTTTTGTCGAGAAGTATACTCATATTAGTTTCCCTTTATTTTCATTTTAACAAAATTATAAACTCTTTAGCTTAAATTCATTTCATTTTCTAAAATCTTTGCAAATGAAATTATTTTATCCTCACAAAATTGATTTGACATTAATTGCATCCCTATAGGAAGATTATCATTATCGAAACCGATTGGTATATTTAATCCGGGAATACCTGCGAGGTTCGCGGATGTAGTATAAACATCGGCTAGATACATTTGCAGCGGATCGTTTGTTTTTTCTCCCAGTTTAAATGCCGTTGTTGGAGTTGTGGGCGATAAAATTAAATCAAAATTGTCAAAAACATTATCAAAATCATTTTTGATTAATCTTCTTACTTTCTGTGCTTTTTTGTAATAAGCATCATAATAACCGGAAGAGAGTACGTAAGTTCCTAACATTATTCTTCTTTTGACTTCTTTGCCAAAACCAATGCTTCTGGTTTGCTCGTACATTTCTTTGAGTTCTGTTGAATTTAGATCGCGTACACCGTATCTGACACCGTCATACCGTGCAAGATTTGATGAAGCCTCGGCAGTTGTTAAAATGTAATACGCTGCAATTGAATACTCATTGTGAGGCAGCGATACTTCGCTTATCTCTATTCCTGCACTTTTTAATTTTTGTATAACTTTTAAAAAATTTTCCTTTACTTCGGATTGAATGCCTTTGCCGAAAAATTCTTTTGGATAACCGATTTTCAGTTTTGAAGCATCTAAATTCTCGAGGGATTCGCGTGTGAATTTTTTACCGGATGAAGTCGAATCTTTTTTATCTTCTCCCGAAATTACTTCAAGAATCGCTGAGAGATCATCCAAATTATTTGCGAATGGACCTATACTGTCGAACGATGACGCATATGCTGTGAGTCCGAATCTCGAGACTAAACCGTAAGTCGGTTTCAATCCGTAAATTCCAACAAATGCCGCCGGTTGTCTGATTGAACCGCCGGTATCCGTCCCTAAGGATGCATCGCATAAACCTGCTGCAACAGCAACTGCGGATCCTCCGCTGCTTCCTCCGGGCACTCTATTTTTATTAACGGGATTCAGGACAGGACCGAAAGCAGAATTTTCGTTCGAAGATCCCATTGCAAATTCGTCGCAGTTGGTTTTACCGATAATAATTGCATCTTCTTCGAGCAGTTTTTCCACAACAGTCGCATCATACAAAGGTTTGAAATTTTTAAGAATCTCTGAAGAACAAGTAAGCGGCTCGTTTTTTACAGAAATAACATCCTTGACAGCAACTGTCATTCCGGCTAATTTACCATGCTTTCCGGACTTGATCTTTTCCGCCACCGATGCCGCTTTTTCAACAACATCTTTTGAAATTGAATTAAACGCATTAAGGTCTGAGTTTTTCTCGATTGAGGAGAGTAAGTCCTTTGTATGCTCTTTTAAATCTAAAATACCGGAGATAATTTTCTGAACTTTTTCCGAATGATTTTTATACAAGAATCCCGCTCAATTTTTCTATGAAGATTTTTTTTCGGATTTGTCTTTTTCTTTTTCCTCGTCGTCGGACATCTTGATATCGTCTTCAACTTCTTTAACGGCTTTTTTAAATTCCTTCATACCTTTACCCAATCCTCGTGCAAGTTCCGGTATTTTCTTTGCTCCGAATAGTATTAAGATAGCGACTATTATTAGAATTATTTCCGGCGTGCCTATGTTTCCAAACACTTTATACCTCTATTAAGTTATTAATATTCTTGATCGTAGAACTAAAAATTTCCAAACCGTCAGTATTGTTTAAAACCTTATCACTGCAACGTTCGGGATGCGGCATCATTCCTAGTATATTCTTTTTCTTGTTAACAATTCCGGCAATATTCAAAACCGAACCGTTCGGATTTGATGATTCATCAACATTCCCGTTTTCGTCCGAGTATTGAAATACAATCTGATCGTTATCCTGCAGCGATTTAATTACATCATCTTCGGCAAAATATTGACCGTCGCCATGGGCAATTGGAATTGTAAGTACATTTTTATCGATGTCTTGTGTGAAAATTGTAACTTTATTAACAACTTTAAGGTTGACATCCTTGCAGATAAATTTTAGAGATTTATTCTGCATCAAAACTCCCGGCAGCAGACCTGCTTCGAGCAAAATCTGGAAACCGTTACATATTCCGATTACAATTCCGCCTTTGTTTGCAAAATCTATCACTGAATTCATAACCGGTGAAAATCTTGCTATTGCACCGGTTCGTAAATAATCTCCGTAAGAAAAACCGCCGGGCAAAATAATTATATCCGAATTTTTAAGATCTCTTTCTTTGTGCCAAAGAAATTCGGTCTCGTAGCCCAAAAGTTTTTTTGCTACATAATAAGCATCGTGGTCGCAGTTCGAACCCGGGAAAACAACAACTCCGAATTTTGGTTTCATTTAACTTCTTCCACAGAATACTCAAAATCTTCCATAATAGGATTAGCAAGAAGTTTTTCGCAGTACTCTTTTATTTCTTTGTCGGCAATTTCGCGATCGTCTGTGTTCACAAAGAACTCGATAAATTTTCCTATTCTTGTACCGTTAATGTTGCTGAATCCGAGCATCTTCGCCCCTTGTTCAACGGCTTTTCCTTGTGGATCTAAAATTTTAGGCCTTCTTTTTATAATTACGTTAACCTTGTACACTTAGGCTTCCTTTGAGTTTAATTCAGTTTCTTCCGGGTTGTTTTTGTTAATAAATGTATTTACCATAGATCTCAAAATACCAAATAATACCAAAGAAATAAACACGATAAATAATCCCAATTGGTGGGCAATAATCACGACTATTAGTGAAATTGCCATAAAGATAACCATAAACGGTTTTTCCTTAATTGCTTTGCTGTTCAGTTTCGGGAAAGAATCGTATTTAATGTTGCTGACCATTAAGAAAGAAAGGATTATCATAAGTCCGGTAAGCGGAAGAGTATAGCTAAACTCGTGCTGCAAATTATGCAAATAAAATAGAACGAATGATGAAATCGTCAATGCTGAAGCAGGAATGGGCAGACCATTGAAATCCGGTTTAATGTCGTAATCCTCAAGAAGGATGTTGAATCTCGCAAGTCTAAACGCCCCAAAAATCATAGGTAATGCGCTGATGATTATTCCGAGGTAATCAAACTGAAAAAAGTAAACCTGGTAAATCAAAAATGAAGGTGCTGCGCCGAAACTTACTATATCGGAAAGACTGTCCAACTCAACACCGAAGGGACTTGTCGTGTTCACCAATCTTGCGATAAGTCCGTCAATCATATCAAACACCGCGGCTGCAAATATCAGATATACCGCGAGAGTATATTCACCCCTGCTTGCGAAGACAATCGATACAAATCCGCTGAAAATATTTAATGCTGTGAATGAATTCGGAATGATAGCTTTCGATAGGTTGAAATTTTTAATCGTTTTTCTCATAAAGTATTGTCTCTCCCGCTGTAACATTATCTCCCTCTTTAACTTTAATTTTCCAATCATTCGAAACTATTACATCCACTCTGCTCCCGAATTTAATCATTCCGAATTTTTCGCCTTTTTTAACCTGCTTTCCTTTTTCTAGATTATAAATAATTCTTCTTGCGATAAAACCTGCAACCTGAGTGAAAAATACTTTTCCGTGTTTGCTCTTTATTCCGATCTCGCTCCGCTCATTCCGTTCATCGGCTTTATCGTGAAATGCCATTAAATATTCGCCTTCGATATATTTCAAATATTCAACAGTTCCGTCAATCGGAATTCTGTTAACATGCACGTTCAGCGGCGACATAAATATTGAAATCTGCTGGGCTTCTCCTTCGACAAACTGATGTCCGGAAATCTCTTTAATAAGTATAACTTTCCCGTCAGCCGGTGAAACGATTATGCTTTCTCCATCTGGAATTATCCTATCCGGGTCACGGAAAAAATAAAGCGTGAATGCTAGGATAAGAACCGAGAGTATTGTCAATCCATATTTAAGTGCAGGATGATTGGTAAATATTGCAGCAGCTATTAAAATAAAGCAAACGACTGCAATAATTCCTACCGTTCCGTACCCGTATTTTGTGATCACTTTAATCCCGACTTTTTAATAGAATTAACCAACTAATATAATAAATGAATAATTTCAATGTGAGCACAAATTTTTATAAATTCACACAATTAGTAATTTTTTTGGAGGTATAATGAAAGGCGGAATGCAGGGAATGTTCAAACAAATCCAGAAAATGCAAGCCGAAATGGAAAAAGTTCAGGCAGAGTTGGCAAATAAAACAATTGAAGAAGAAAGCGGCGGGGGAATGGTAAAAGCGGTTGTGAACGGCAAAAAAGAGCTTGTTTCCCTTGAGATTGCCGATGAGGTGCTTAATGGTGAAGATAAAGATATGCTCGAAGATCTGATTGTAGCTGCGGTTAATAAGGCTTTGGATTCTGCAGGTAAAATGGCGGAGACCGAAATGCAGAATCTTACTAAAGGAATGATTCCGCCGGGTCTAAATATTCCGGGGTTTTAAGTGCAGATTGCGGAACCTTTGCAAAATGCAATAGATGAATTGAGTAAGCTTCCTTCTATTGGGCGGAAAACAGCGCAGAGACTTGCGCTCTTCTTGCTTAAAAGCGATAAAAAGTATGTTGAGGATTTATCGAAATCGCTTCTGGATTTGAAAGAAAAAATTAGAGAATGCAAAATTTGCGGCAATATCTCGGTGGAGGAAGTCTGCGATATCTGCAATAGTCCGAAACGGGATAAAACAACAGTTTGCGTCGTTGAAGAATCCAGCGATGTTATTGCTATTGAAAAGACTAATGAGTACTCCGGACTTTTTCACGTGCTCGGTGGTGTGTTGTCCCCGCTTTTGGGAAAAGGTGTAGATGACCTGAACATTAAGCAACTCTTCGAGAGAATTGCAGACAGCAGCATTAACGAAGTAATCCTTGCATTGAATCCGGATACTGAAGGCGAGACTACAACACTTTATCTTGCAAAATCACTAAAGGAACAATTCCCACACCTTAAAATTACTAGAATTGCTCGCGGCATTCCGATTGGCGGGGACCTAGAATTTTCAGACGATGCAACAATCGGAAGAGCTGTCCTCAGCAGAATTATTTTGTGATGAACGAATGGTTTAAAGAATGGTTTTCTTCGGATCTTTATCTCGAAGTTTACCATAAGAGGAATCTTAATGATGCACGGACACTACTTAACACACTTTTAAGTTTTGTTGATATCAAAAAAGGTGACATTGTTCTTGATGCTGCTTGCGGTGCTGGACGTTATTCTTACCTTCTTGCGGAAAAAGGATTTGATGTTTTTGGCTTCGATCTGAGCAAAAACCTGCTTAATATTGCAAAAAAAAATGCGGATGATTTTTCATTGGGTCAAAAGTTCATCTGCGCTGATATCAGAAACTTCTGCGTCAAAGCCAGATTCAATGCAATTTTTAATCTTTTCACTAGTTTCGGATATTTTGATAACGAAGAAGAAAATTTCTTATTCGTAAAAAATTCCCCAAATTTTTTGGCGAAGGGGGGATATTTTGTAATAGATTTTCTAAACTCAAATTACGTTATTAAAAATTTGATTCCCGTGAGTCAAAAAAATATCAACGGGAAAATTATAACTGAAAAACGTTCAATAATTAGAGATAGAGTAATGAAGGAAATTGAAGTACTTTCAGACAAGAGTGTTTATAATTTCCGGGAATCAGTTGCACTATATTCTTACGATAAAATTTTGTCAAAATTTGAGGACTCCGGTTACGAACTAATAAAGTTGTTAGGTGATTATAAGGGCAGTAAATTTGATAAAGATATTTCCGAGAGATTTATAGGGATATTTAAACTTTGTTGAGGATATTAATAATATCGCTTGCATTTTTGGCAATCTCAGGTTGTGAACTTTTTGAACCCAGAGATCCCGAGCCGCCTACATCCAGTGGTTTAAATTTTCCACCGGCTAATTCTCCCGATATTCTTTTTCAAAATTTTATAAACGCACATCGCGAAAAAGTGCTTGAATATTATCTTGCCTGTTTGGCTGATGAGATTACACTTTCGGAAAGCTATGTTTTTGTTCCCTCGAGTGGGGCTGTAAATAAATACCCAAGTCTAAGCGATTGGGATAAAAACTCCGAACGAATATTTTTTAATAACATTATTTCACAAAGCGGCGATTCTCAGATTTTGCTTTCTCTTGATAATGAACAAAGCAACACATTTGGAGACAGCGCTTCTTACTCATACGATTATTCAATCAGCCTTCCGTCTAGTCAAGAAACTTTTGAAGGGAGTGCAAGGTTTGTCATCCGCACGGACAGCAGAAATGTTTGGTTTATAACCAGGTGGGAGGATTACCAAGTCGAGGATAAATTAAGTTGGAGCGATTTGAAAGGACTTAATTATTAAAACTAATATCATAATATTATTTTTTGTTTTACTTTCTTTGTCATTTTCTGGTTGTTTGAACCCGTTTGCGCCTAAACTGGATACTGAATCCGGTGCATCCGGTTTGATAAGCGACCGCAAGCAGATTGACGGAGTATTTACTAATTTGCAGTACGCTTATTCTTTCAAAGACACGACGATTTACGGCGAAATGCTCAATGAGGATTTTACTTTCACTTATAGAGATTATGAACTAGGTGTAAATGTTAGTTGGGGAAGGGACGAAGAAATGAAAGTGACTTATGGTCTTTTTCAAAACTCGCAAAAACTTGATTTGATTTGGAACGATATTGTTGCAATCTCTTCCGATTCTACAAATGTTGTGAGAAGTTTTAATTTAACTATTACATTTAACCCAACCGATATAATTTTGGTTGACGGGAAAGTAAATTTGTCACTTGCCAAAGATGCTGAGGCAAAGTGGTATTTAGTTCAATGGATTGACGAATCAAACTTTTAACTATGATCTCATTTTACTTAAAAGAAGCAGCTAAAAATTTAATGAGGGCAAAAATTGCTTCTTTTGTCGCATTCTTATCCACAACACTTGCGATTATTCTGTGCTACTTAAGTATTGGATTAATTTTCGGTTCGAATTATCTTGAAGAAAAAATCAATAGGCAAGTTGAACTCAATTTTTTTGTTGCAGATTCGATTGATTCGGCGTCTTTTAATGAGCTGAAAAAAATTTTGTTGAGCGATGCACGATTTTCCGATATAAAATTTGTAAGCAAGCAGGAAGCGGCTGAAACGTTTATAGAGGAAACTGGTGAGGATTTTAGGGAAGTGCTTGAATTAAATCCGCTTCCGGCTTCATTCAAAATATTTCTTAAAAATGAGTTTATGAATAAATCGGCAATCGAACAAATCACATCCGATTACGAAAAAAATGATTTAATTACGGAAATAGTTTATGACAGAAAACTTTTGGTGAGAATTTTTCAATTTTTCGAAACTTCGAAAAAAATAATCTATTCAATTGCTGTAGTGTTGATTGTTTTATCGTTTTATTTGGTTTATTTGATAAACAGGTTGATTTTAAGTACAAGAAAAAAAGAATTCGATACAATGAGATTAGTGGGTTCAAAAATCAGCAATATTAAAATCCCGATTTTTTTGGTGAATTTGGTAATTGGATTTTCCGCCTCAGTTGTCTCATTGATAATTGTAAATTTTGTAATCTATGTGATTCAGAAAACATATTTTACTTTTAGTTTTACAATTTTAATCTATTTTACTAATTTTATAATTCTGTCTTTAGGATTGCTTTTTGGTTTTCTCAACGGACTGTTCTCAACTCGGAAAATGAATCTTAAAATTACTAATTATTCTTAACAGGAAATTAAATGAAAAAAATATTTCTCGTTTTTTGTCTTTTTGTATTAACCGGCTCATTATTTGCACAGGTTAAAGATTATGAACTGGGATCTTACGGAATTTATAGACAAACCCAAGGCGGTTATTTTGATTATTCCGATCCTGAACAACTTAACATAAATGTATCTTTATGGGGCTTTGTAAAATATCCAGGAAGATATCTAATCCCGATTAACAGCACTGTTATCGATTTGTTATCTTACGGCGGAGGACCTACTGACGATGCGCTTCTGGAAGATTTAAGATTGTTTCGAATCTTCCCTGATTCATCGCAGATTATGATCAAGTTTGGGTTGAATGAATTGCTGCATGAGTCGGTACTAAAATCAAGACGGGCAAGCATTCCTGATATAGAGGCGGGCGATGTGCTGCTTGTCCCCGGAGAACCGAGAATTTATTTTAGAGAGGGATATTCTATGGTTCTTTCAACTATATCTCTTCTAATTTCACTTACAATTTTAATTATAAACTTAGTTGACTAAAATTAACGAGGATGTAGTGGTAAACAAAAATGATATAACAAGTTTCAGAGATTCAGAAAACGAAACAAATTCTCTTAAAGATTATATAAACTTAATTAGGACTAACATTATTCCAATAATTATTGTGACACTTGTTGGTCTGATCGTTGCAATTTTGTATGCGATTAATGCGCAGAATATTTATAAATCAACAGCTTACATAAAACTGGAGAAACCCAAAGGCGGTGGAATCCTTGAAAATCCTTTTAGCGCAGGTTTTTCGGATTTTGGAAGCGATAGATTTATCGCAAACGAAATCGAAATTATGCAGAGTTGGAGTACGAGGGAGAAAGTTGCCGAGGCATTGATTGATAGTTTCAGGTTTGTGAACGCTCCGGATTCTTTTTATTTATTGGTAGATCGGGATTTGTTTTCTGAAAAGGATGGAAAAGTTCAGTTAAAGAGTAAAGAGTCTATCACTCGCATGCTGGAAGGAATTGTCACAATTGAACAAAAGAGAGGGATTGATTTTGTTGAGGTCACTGTTGAATCCCCGCGTCCATACGAAGCAGCGTTGATCGCAAATTCTTACGCTCAAGAGTATTATAACCGCAACTTAGAACTTAACAGACAGCAGTTGGTTTCGATTCGTGAATTTTTAGGTGAGCAGCGTGAGGAAAAATTAGATCAACTTGTCATTGCTGAAGAAAGATTGAAAAATTACCAGGAAGAAGGAGGAATTATTGCCTTACCTGAACAAGCGAGTGCTCTTATCGCTCAATTGACTGATTTTGAGGCTAAAATGAATGCGGTCAAAATTGACCTTACCATTTCGGAAAGAAACCTTAACGAATTCAAACAAGATTTGGCTAATAAAGATCCTAAACTAAAGGATTATTTGGAAAGCCAGGCTGCACAGCCCTATCTGGAAAGTCTGCAGGAACAGATTGCCAAAGAGCAGACCAAAAAAGATAATGTTCTCGCAAGCGGTAGTCTGTCACGCAGTAATAATGAGTTGATTAAGGAAATAGATAACAAACTTGAGGAACTGCGTAGAAAATTAAATGAGGAAATTTCAAAACGAACAGCCGGTCTCCTTGCAAGTTCACCGGAAGAAATTAAGAGTCTTACCCAAAAGGTATTTGAGGAGGAAGTAAAGTATAGAAGTCTTTTAGCCTCATATAATGAATTGAGCAGAATTGTCAGGGATTATGAATCAAGATTTAATCAGCTTCCTGATCAGTCAATTGGCTTGGCAAGACTTCAGAGGGAGCAGACTTCTTTCGAGAAATTATACCTTTTAATTGAGGAAAAATATCAGGAAGCTATAATCAACGAGAGATCGCAGCCTGGTGACGTGTTCATAGTTGATAAAGCCAGAATTGCTGCTGATCCTTCAAGACCTAATAGACCATTAATTATACTCGTTGGGCTTATTCTTGG
>JAGFIY010000081.1 GCA_024103215.1 Melioribacteraceae bacterium
ATTTTAATTTACTTTCGTAAATAAATTTCTATAAAGGGATTCAAATATAATTTGAAAATAGAATTATCTTAATAGTGTGTATCGGAGGCAGCATGCTTCTCAATAAGTTTCTATTAATAATTTCTGCTTTTTATAGAGCATTTAATATAAATCCATCAAATATTACTTATGTGCTTACCAACTACCATCTGCTTTTCCTTCCGAAAAATTTAAGCATAAGTTTAACTTTTGCTCAAAACTAATATAATGAATACAACAAAAGATGAGACATATATAAGATATTATAAATAGATAATTCAAAATCAAACTAAATATTATATAAAGGTGAAAGTAAAAATTATTCTTATTTATGCTTTATTAATATTTGCTCCTTTATTAAGCTGCGATGACGATTCGAGCACAAATTCAACAGAGGGTGCATTCGGATTGTTAACGAATGGTGCTTGGGTGGTCACAGAAAACACTGAGATAGGGATTCCGGGTGTACTTTTAGTGTATAATACTAACTATCAGGCGGATCGGTTTATAAATAATCAATGGTATTACGCAAACTTTAACTGGCATCTTGAAAATAACGACACTCGTCTTGTGTTGGAAAACAACTATGATGGATTAATCTATCCCTATGATATTGAAATTCTTACTGCGACTGATATGGTGCTAATTGCCCGTGATAATATTGATTATGGCAAAAAAGAGATTTGGAGAAAAATGTAATGAAGAAAATATAGCAACGGTTAATCTATAGGGGATAAACCAAAGAATTAAAACATTCACAAAATAAAGATTACAGAGCTATTTCTAATTTGCATGTCTTCAATCGAAGGATGTCTATGTGTTAAATAAACCAGATAAATAGATTTACCTATTTTATTTAAGGCTCCTTTACTAAGATTGCTTAAAAATCTTTTTTATATTTATTTTTTTACCTTAAAAATCCAATTGTCAAAGTAAATGAATTATTATCCATTTCATTAAATGTGTGAGAAAATGCAAGGTTTACAGTTAATCTAAATTTGTATGTGTTAAACAGTCTGAAGCCGCCGTTTATAATTGCCTCAAAACCGTCTCCCTTTTTCTCTACATACCGATGGTCGTCAAATTCCTGTATATACGTAAATGAACTTTGATCCTTTAGCCAGTGAAACCCCAAGCCGAGTCCGAGATAAGGAGCAAAATCTTTTGTAGAAGCAAGTATTGAAGAAAAAATATTTACGCCGAATCCTTCTCTAGCAAAAAACTGGACACCGTATTCAAGGTTATCGACATCGGCGCCGAATTTTGCGTCCATTGTAAATGACGGATCATCGTTTGGAAAATTACTTAAAGGATAAAAATAACCAAAAGACAGCCCCCAAAACATCGAGCCGCTTCTTCTAAAATCTTCCTTTGATTCGTCTTCAACAATATTGCCGATATCCGCAACCGCCCTAATTGATTTTTCTTCAACAATGCTTGCGGCGATCCGAGTCATTACAACATCTAGTTCTTCAACCGATTCGGTGGTTACTCTATCGGAAAAAACAATTTTTTCATCATCAACATTATAAATCTCGAAATGTACTATCAGTTTTTCACCAAGCGACATTATAATAGTTTTAACTATTTCGTCAGCGTTCAAATCCGTGCCAATCTTTTTTAAACATTCATCACCGGGGCAGCTTAATTTTTCAATTGTTTCTGTTGTCTCACCAGCACTAAATAGTTTCACCATTTTCGATTTGTTTCTTATTTCCTGCCTTAGAAGAAATTCTGCAGTTATTAAGGTTGATTTGTCAATAACTTCTGATTCAAATGGAAGAATTATTATTTTCTTTGCTTGTTTTTCCTGAGCAGAGGTGGAAAGTGTGAGGAGAAATACAACGCAAAGTAGTCTTGTAAAACTGAATTTTCTGTTTATCATTTAGACTCCAAGAAAATTTTGATCACGCATATTAACATAATTTTTGAATTCGGAAAGTTCAACTCAAAATTATTGACCTAAATTTTGTTAAAAACAATGTTTTAGTTTGAGAAATATTTTGAAAATTCTTTCAATTTGATAATACAATAGATTATATTAGTGTACCATTTTGAGAAAGTTCAAATGAGTTTTATATAAATGTCCGAAGGACTTGTACATAGTCTTAAAGCAGTTGCTTCACTCTGCGGAGCTGATTCCGGGTTTATTATAGATATTGAATCCAACGGAAAGGCAAAAGTTTATTCGACCCATTTTTTGCCGGAGAACTCTACAAAATACATTTCTGATATTTTTAAGGAAAACAAATCTCCGAAAGAAAATGAATTACTAAAGAAATACAATGAAAACCGATCCGAAAAGGACAAGGCTGCTTCTCTTCTCTTAAAGAGATTATCGGAAAGTGATTCAAGAAATTTAATTCTGATTCTTGTTTCAAAAGAAAAGAACAGTTTTAAAAATCTTACCGATAAAAAATTAGATGATGCGGTTTCCCTTTTAATGTATCATATCAATAAACCAATGCTTCTTCTAGAAAAACACATAAGAGAAACAACCGATAATATCGATGCCACAATCTATTCTTCCGATATTAATGGAACCGAATATTACTTTGTTTCAAACTCGATAGAAAAACTTTTGGGTTATCCTTCCCAGTATATTTATGAAAACAGACTTGCAATATTACGCAGCATTTTACCGGAGGATTTCAAGAAGTTCAGAGATTTTATTGCGAAAGTGAAAGCTGGGGAATCTGCCGTGGCAGAATATAGAATTCTGAACAGGGAAAAAGACATTCGCTATATAAGGCATAGCGGCACACCGATTATAGAAGACGGCAAAACAATCAGAGTTGTAGGAATGTTGAGCGATATTACTTCCGAAAAAGCTGCAATGGAAAAATTGCACAGGTCGGAAGAACTTTTATCAATGCTGATGAAAACAACGAACAGCTTGATATTTACACTTAACAGATCAGGATATTTTATTGATGTTAATCCGAAAGGTGCGCAGGAACTCGGCTATAACATAAACGAACTGGTAGGAAATCATTTTCTTGAATTTATAAACGAAGAAAACCGAGGAGAAATTGCAATTGCTTTTCAGAAAATTTTAAAGTCCGATGAAATCGTTACCTTCGAAGCGGTAATAACTGACAGGTTCGGTAAATCAGTTGTCTATGAAATTCAAGCAAGATCAGTCTTTGAAAACAACGAAATAACCGGAATGCTTGGGATGGGTCGCGACGTAACAACAAAGAAAAAAGATAAAACAAAATTAAACGAACTTAATACAAAACTGACCGAAGCAAACAGAATTATTGCAATCGAACGCGACAGAGCTAAACATCAAATTACTCTGCTTGAAGAACTTAACAAACTTAAGAACGATTTTATCTCAAACGTATCTCACGAGTTGAGAACTCCTCTTGCATCAATAGTTGGATTTGCTGAAACGATTTCCTCGGATGAAGATCTGCCGAAAGAAATGGTTACCGAGTTCAGCAATATTATTTTAACCGAAGGAAAAAGGCTTGCGAGATTAATAAACGATATACTTGATTTCTCAAAACTAGAATCGGATAAAGAAAATCTTTCACTTTCCTCTTTTGATGTGATAAAATTATTGTACGAACTTAAAGACAGTTACTCAAAGCAAGCATCGGATAAAGGTTTGAATCTTACAAGCGAACTTCCAGAGGCTGAAATTATTATTAAAGCTGATAGAGATAGAATTTTTAAAGCATTCAGCAACCTTATTTCAAACGCAATTAAGTTTACACCAAAAGATGGAAGAATAACAATCATAGCTCAGGATTTCCTAAAAGAAGTCGAGGTTATGATAAGCGATACCGGAATAGGAATTCCCGAAGAGGAAAGACCAAAGCTTTTTCAGAAATTTTCGAAGATAAGCAACAATAAATCTCAACAGCCCGGTGCGGGATTCGGGCTTGCTACTGTTAAACAGATTGTTGATCTACATAAAGGATTAATTCAAGTAAAAAGTGAAGTTAATAAAGGCAGTACGTTTATTGTTCGTCTGCCAAAATCAAGAAAGTAGAGGGGATTAAATTGGATAAGCTCATATTTATTGTAGATGACGAACCTTCAATATTGAAACTTCTTTCGCATTGGGTTAAGAACCAATGGCAGTATAAAGTGAAAACCTTCGAAAACGGGAACGACGTAATAGATCATCTCCCGGAAGAACCTGATCTTATTTTACTCGATATTATGCTGCCGGATATTGACGGTAACGAGGTTCTTAAGCGAGTGAAAGCATACAATAAAGATATACCGGTCATTATGCTCTCTGCGCAAGGAAACGTAGGAGTTGCGATGGAGTCAATAAGACTCGGTGCCTTCGATTATTTTCCTAAACCTATTGATAAAAATCGTCTCGAACCGGCAATAAAAAATGCGCTTAAGAATTACGAGCTTCAGAAAAAAATTCATGATCTCGAAGCAGAAGTTCAGAAAGAATATAGCTTCGAGAATATTATTTCTGCGGACAATAAAATGCAGAAAGTTTTTAAAATGATAACTAAAGTTCTCGATAACGACATTACGGTTTTGATTCATGGCGAAAGCGGAACGGGAAAAGAACTAATTGCGCGGGCAATTCATTATAACGGGAAAAGGAAAGACAGACCTTTCGTTGTTGTGAACAGTGCTTCGATACCGCGTGAACTTTTAGAAAGTGAACTTTTCGGTCATGAAAAGGGAGCGTTTACGGGAGCGCACCAGAGAAAAATCGGAAAGTTTGAACTTGCAAACGGAGGAACAATCTTTCTTGATGAAATCGGCGAGATGGAAATGTCTCTTCAAGCAAAAATTCTTAGAGTGATTCAACAGCGCGAGTTTGAACGAGTAGGCGGCAACGAAATAATAAAAACAGATGTTAGAATTATTTCCGCTACAAATAGAAATCTTAGCGAAGCGGTTGAACAAAAAGAGTTCCGCGAGGATCTTTATTATCGGCTGAATTCATTCCCAATTAACGTGCCTCCTTTACGCGAACGAAGAGGTGATATCGTAATTCTTATCGATCACTTCTTGAAAACATTTAATGAAAAACTTGGCAGAAATATAAAAGGTGTTAACAAATCGGCTCTTAAATTAATGTATGATTACGATTGGCCTGGAAACGTACGCGAGCTTGAAAACACAGTTGAACGATGTATGATTCTCTGCGAAGGCGATAATATAGATATTGAGACTCTTCCGGCACACATAAAGGATTCGTCGGGAACAAGCAATTTGATTTACGGCGGACCTTTGTTTTCCGATACAATGCCAATTATTCCTTTCGAAAAATTGAAGGAAGAAGCGATTAAGCACGCTCTTAAAGTTACAGAAGGAAACATCGTTGATGCCGCAAAAAAATTAAACGTGGGTCGTGCAACGCTTTACAGGCTTATGGAAAAATATGAAATATCATCCAAAAAGAATTGATAAGAAAAAATGAAATTTGAAGAACAAATTGCTGGCAGCGTTTATATTATTTCTGTATTAGTTGAAAGGGCGACCCTTTCCGATGCGGACGAATTTAAGAAAATAGTCAACGCGCGGATAGACGAAGGATATGTTAACTTAATAATTGATCTATCAAAAGTTGAATATCTCGATTCGACTTTTCTTGGCAATCTAGTCGGTTTGTTGAAGAGATCCGTAAGAGTTGACGGAGACTTAAAATTAGTAGGCTTTAAGCCGAACGTAAGATCAATGTTTGAACTCACAAGAATGTTCAGGGTTTTCGAGAGCTTTTCAAGTGTGGACGAAGCAGTAAAGAGTTTTAACAAATAGAAAAAATATTATGGAAGAGAATAAAAGATACAAAGTACTTCTTGTTGAAGACGAAGAAAATATCGCAACGTTGTTTAAATATAATTTAAAAAAATCCGGCTTTGAATGTGAAGTTGCATGCAATGGAATTGAAGGGTTGGATAAGGTTGCAAAGTTCAATCCCGATATAATAATAAGCGATATTATGATGCCTGAGATGGACGGATTGGAATTCAGAAAAATTTTGATCGAAAATCCTAACTTCAATCAAATTCCGTTCGTCTTTTTAACTGCCAAAGGAGAAGAAGAGGATATTCTCGGCGGATACGAGCTTGATATAGAAGATTATATTATCAAGACTTCGAGTCCAAAAGTTGTTCTCGCAAAACTTACTGCAATCTTAAAAAGCAAGCAGAAAGAAAGAGAAAAAACAGTCGGCGAAGTGCAGCAGGCTGCTGATGATTTAGGAGCAAAAGTTGTTCCGGAAGAATTTCTTAAAATAAACGGATTTGACGTAAAGCATTTTCACCGTTCGTTTGATAATATTCCAGGCGGCGATTTTATTGATTATATGGCTCTCAATGAGGACACTGGCGTTGTGGTGCTCGGGGACGTAATGGGGAAAAAGTGGAAAGCTTGGTACTTTGCCGTTGCATATGCCGGCTATGTTAGAAGCGCAGTCCGGTTTGCATTGAAATCCGAAACAACTGTTTCGCCGGCGGAAATTCTCGCAAAGGTAAACGAATCAGTCCACAATGATGAAAGGATCGCTGAAGTATTTATTACACTTTCTGTACTCGTTTTGGATAACAAAAACAAAACTGTTACTTATGCCGGAGCCGGAGACCTACCTATTTTATTGAAATCAAATGAAGTAAAATTAATCGAATCTCACGGACTTTTATTAGGCTTTGATGCAAATGCAAAGTATAAGGACAATTTAGTAAAGCTTAATTCCGGCGAAGAGATAATTTTATTTACAGACGGTTTGATTGAATCGAGAAATCCTTCGGGCGAACTTTACGGAAATGAAAGATTGATTGATGCAGCTTCAAGAGCAGAAAAATCTGATGATCTGCTTGAGTTTATTAAATCTGATTTTAACTCGTTTACAAACAATGTTTATGAGGATGATTTCAGTTTAATCTCGATTAAAGCAGTTTAGTTCTTGGAGTTGTAATATTTCATTATCGTGGTTAATTCTGAGCCGTTTATTGTCACTTCCTCTATGATCTGTTTTGTTGAATTTAAATTAGCTCGATTAAAATCATCGGCATCGATTGTAACGATTAATCCGGCGAGATCAGCAGATGCAGGACTTATCTTCATTCCCTTTTTTTCATCAAAGAAAATATCCGGTCTATGTTTTTTTCTCAATATCAAAATCAGTTTGTATCTGTTTTTGTTTTTCCATCCCAACACATTAATCATCGGCTCGGTTTCTAATTGAAAATATTTTTTTACCGATTTAATTAACTCAGCAATAGATTTTTCAGCAATGGCTGCAGATTTACTTTCGACAAATATAAAATTTGGAAAAGCATCGGTTACAATTTCAATTTGCTCTGAAGATTTTTCCAAGTTATCGGCAAATTCAATCAACATTAGTTTTGACTTTGGTACTGATTGGAAGTGAAGATGGTCCGGCGCCGAAGCTCCGCATTTTGGCCCATTGTAAAAAACCGCATGTTCTTCCGGGAAAATTTTAATCAATGAAATAAAATCTTTTATATTAAATTTTTGAGGAATATGTCGTTTGTTTGCTATTGTAAAGTGCATTTCAGTTATTGGAAACGGGTTGCAGAGTATGATGTAATCATCAAGTAAAACACCGGTTTGTTCGGGATAAAGATTGTTTTCGCAGAGGAAACATTTTCTTGCCCCGACAGATTTTTCGTCAACTTGTGCCATTGTAGAAGCAGTGCGATTTGGATTATGCGATATTATAAAATTGTTCTTCCCGATCTTGACATGCTTCTCGTCCTGTGATCGTAAAACAACAGTGTTTTTGCTCAGTAAATTCCATTTCTTTTTCTGATCGGTGAAAAATTCGTCGAGCCAGTTGCCGGAATACTTTAAATAATTTTCGAGGGGAATAAATTTATCCTGCATAATTTTGTAAAAGTTTAATTCTTGTTTGAATCTCGTGTGTTCTAAGAGAATCTTTGAAAAAATTGTTTTTGTTTTCCTTTTCAATGCTGAGCGATGAATCTGTATTTCCCTCCCACCTTCTGCAAAGATAAAGAGGTTCGTAAATTCTTCCGGTTTTATATTCACGGGAAAGTTGAAGACAAACAGCATAATCCTCGCCGTAACTTACGTCCGGTATTTCTGCTTTGCGTAAAAGCGGAGTATAAAAAGCACGCGGGGCACCAAATCCGTTTACTCTTAACGCGTTGTTCTTTCCGTTTTCTTCAGTCCATTCATTATGTGAAATTAATCCAGGCGGAATCTCTTTCAACGTAAAGTCTGTTAGAAGATAGCTTCCGATAACCATTCCACAGCTGTCTTCGTAAAATTTGTTTATGATTTTTTGAAGAGAGTTTTCGTCCTTGTAGAGATCATCGCTGTCGAGTTGAACTGCAAACTTTCCGCAATCGTTCAAATTTACGGCAATTTTCCAGCAGCCCCCAATTCCATGATCTTTATTCTCGGGTATAATGTGTATGATCCTTGAGTCTTTCTCGGCAAGGGAATTTATAGCTTGGGTGGTTCCATCATCCGAGTGATTATCCACTACTATAATATTGTAATCGAAGTTTGTTTTCTGGCTTAAAGCAGAATTTATTGCTTCCTTTATCGTTTTAATCCGGTTTTTAACCGGAATGATTATAGAAGCTTCTGTTATAAACTCGTTACCAAACGAAACTGCTTTGCTTTTCGGAGGAAGTTTTGCGTTTATCCTTTCGAGATAGGCGGAAAAGACATTTTCTAACTCCTTTTGTTCCGCCTCAAATTCCGGATCAACATAAGTGAAGTGCTTTTCGTATTTTTCGTTTATCTCATTTTCCTTTACCGTATACAGAGCCTCGGTTATGTGAAATATATTTGAGGTTTCAAGTGCTGTAAGCCAAAGATTGTAAAATGCAGAAAATTTTAGGTCATTAAAATATGTTAAAGATTTTTCTAAAATATCCCGTCTTATAAGAACCAGTTTTCCAAAATCGAAATTATCTCTTACGCTGCCGAATTGATGATCGATTTTCGGCATAATTTTCCTCTCGCCAGATTTTTCGGAGAAGTGATCCGAATAAACTAATCCTGCGGAATTCTTAAGAGCTGCATCCTTAAATTTATTCAAAGTCTCTTTCTCTAATGAGATTTCGCTCAAATCAATTGCGGTTAACAGAAATTCGTCTTCCGTTTTCTCGAGTAGATGGTGAAGCGAAATGCTCTCATGCAAACTATTGAAGGTTAGAACATTATTATTATCAACCAGACTTTTAGAACTATCGAAAAAATAAATGCCTGATATGATCCCGGAAGCAGAAACAAATTGATTAACAGTTTTACTATATTCTTCCGAAATGAAAGGTAAAATTAATTCCATAGATTAACTTTAATATATGAAAAACATCGAAAACGGTTTGTTTTCAAACTATTCGTAATATTTACCATGTCTATTATAGGATACATACGTGACTTTAGTCACACAACGCTATTTCTTAAATACTGAGATTTGTTAATTAAAATTTAAGCGGAACTCAAGCTTAATAAATTTGTCTAAGAATATACAAAAAATGAGGCATTAACTTTCAGTTGATAAGCCCGAAAAATTATGGAATTATTTCTACTTACATATGGCTTAATAATTACACTGCTCTTAAGAGAAGGAGTTGTGATGCCTGCATTGTTGTACAGCCGTGACGTAAAAAACAAATCATCATTATCTCTTAATAAGAGTTTGGAAACTCAAAACAAATCATTTTTTAATCAAATAGCATCAAAAAATCCCCGGCTAAACTCATTTAATTGTTATACCGGATGTTTACTATTTGATTCCAACAATATAGGAGAATTTTTTATCTCTAATAATTATCCTGCAAACGGGATAGTTGCTCCGGTCTACAAAATATAGTTTCCTTTTTTCCTTGAAGTATTATTTATTATTAACAAACTATGAGGCAAATTAGTGCGTAAAATAAAAATAATGATAGTTACCATTTTACTTTTGACGGGATTGGCAGTCTTGGTTCCGAATATTGTGGCGGCTATCGAAAATGATTCCGATGCAACTTATGGAATAGATATCAGCGCAATCGATGCTCGAATTACGGAATCATTAATTAAAATTGAAGACAAAGGTTCGATGATCGCTTCCTGGTACGGACCTAAGTTTCATGGAAGGGTTACCGCAAACGGTGAATCATATGACCAGATGGGTTATACCGCTGCACATAAATCCCTTCCGTTTGGGACAATACTTAGGTTAATAAACCCCGAAAACGGAAAATCCGTGATAGTTAGAATCAACGATCGAGGACCATACATTAAGGGACGAGACATCGATCTTTCAAAGGGCGCCGCAATTGCTTTAGGTTCGCTTAATACTGGTGTGATAAAGGTGAACGTACAGCAAATTTATTCGGATGAATCTTTAATGCCCGTTGGCGGAAAAATGTAATTCTTTTTGTGAGTGAATTATGAGTCCGGTTTTGCCGGACTTTTTTATTTTAAAGAACTGTTTTCCAAAAAATAATTTCCGAAGCGTGTTAATTTAATTTTATGATCCCCAGAAATTATGTTTACATATTATTGATTTTTCTCATCTTTGTGTTTTTTCAAAACTGCACACAGGAGAATAATACCGGCACAATTTTGGAAGAACCCGCAAACTATTGGCATAAAGAACTTGATGTGGACTTGGGGGCAAAGGCGGAAATTCTTGAAGAGGGATCGAATCTCATTATTTCCCGGGGGCGCGGCGAAAACATAAAGGGTTTTGTTTATCAAAAAATAAGAAATGAATGGACCACGGTTGATTCATTCGATTATTCGGATTATCCACAGCTTGCCTCGATAGGAAATACATTTTACTATATCTACCACCAAACTCATCACGGATATTATAGACCGAAAATGTTTAAGGTAATAGACGGGATAAAATCCGAAATAATACTTCCGGCATTAATGTGGGACGAGACAGACTACGTTATGTGGCGCGGAATGTCGGTTGTCGACGAAAGCAATATCTGGCTCGCCGGTCAGCAGGGCAAAATAATTCATTTCGATGGTAACTCATGGAAAAAAGTAAAAAATCCCGCCGAAAACTTAGAGCGAAATGATTTGAGTAAAGGAGATCTTACATCTATTAAAATGATCCATAACAATACTGGATTTGCAGTAGGAAAAGACGGAATGGTTTTAAGGTACAACGGTGATGATTGGAATAAATTGGATGCAGGGAGAGATAAATATCTTAACTCAGTTGATATAAATGAAAAGGGCAATGGATGGATAGTTGGAGAGAAAGGAACAATAATTCGAATTGAGGGAAGTGAATTAATAGATAGATCATTGAATGAAGCTGTCGATCTGAATTCTGTGAAAATTATTGATGAGAACAATGCTGTTGCTGTTGGAAAAAAATCAAGTTTTTATATCTACGAAAACGGAATCTGGAAGCGTGATTCTTCAGCTGCCAATATCACAGATGATTTTGTGGACGTAGAGGTGATTTCAAGCGTAAACGGAGAAAATTTGTACCTGCTTGTAGGTTTAGAAGGAGTATATTCAAACTCGGAAGTGATAGGTTTTTCATTTACAAAAATTACAACCCAAGCAAATATTAAGAACTTTGGTAATGTGGGAATTTTCTTTCAGCAACAAGATGAATTCCCGGCTCTCCTGGTTGAAAACGAAAATAGTAATGCAATTCTTTACAGAAACGAGGGGAAGAACACATACGTTGAAACACTACTACCACTAAACGGAAATGTGAACACAAATGTACCGGCAAAATCCCTTGTTGCTGATTTTAACAATGATGGATTTAAGGACATAATATTAATTTACTCCGAAACACTACATTATTTCTTCCTAGGAAAATCCGACGGTTCATTTATTGATGCGACAAGTTCAAGCGGATTGAACTTCGAGTCGATTGATCAAGTATTAAAAATGACTGTTTCAGCAGCAGATTTTAACGCAGACGGATTTCTCGACATCTACATTTCAAACCATAATTTTCGTGATTATTTGTTCGAAGGTAACGGCGCAGGGGGTTTTTCTGATCGCTACTCGGACAGTGGCATCGAAAAGGAACTAGGTTATGAATCTTTTGGGGCGACAATTGCCGATTTCAATAACGATAATCTCCCCGATGTTTTCCTAACATACAAGCAAAGAACCGGGAAAAGAAATTCGGATTTATTTATTAATAGCGGGGATTTTAAGTTTCGCAGAAAAATGGTTTCAGCATTTGTTACTAGTGAATCCCCTCTTACTTATTCCTCTCTTGCTGCCGATTTCAACAATGACGGGAGCAATGATATTCTTGTGTTCTCAAACCGCATTCCCCCGGCAATTTACTTAAACGATGGTGATGCCGGATTTAGAAACGCTTCATCTGAATTTGAGTTGGACAAAGTAATTTATCATCCCGATCCCTCCACGGGTTTACTAGCCGCTGCAGATATAAACAACGACGGTTATATCGATTTTTTTATGAGCAGTAAATTATATCTAAACAATAGCGGTAAAAAATTCGAAGAGGTATCTGGCAGCACAGGAATAAATTTTACCGGTAATCCAAGTTTTGCTGATATCGATCTTGACGGAGATGTAGATCTTTTTGTTGGAAGCTCGACAACCTCGCTTGGCGGAGGCGAAAGAGCAGCAATGTTTAGGAATAATTTGAATAACAGCAATTATGCTTTCATTAAATTAATAGCTGATAGATCGAACCGTGATGCGATTGGTTCTAAAATATTTATTAAATCGTTTGATAAAAACGGCAATCTAAAAGATAAACTACTTTACGAGATCGGAACCGGATCTTCTCCGATAGCTCAGAATAATTTGGCAGTTCAATTAATAGGCCTTCCACAAGCTGATTCGATCTCAGCTTCCATTATATTTCCAAGCGGAACCGAAAAAACAATTGAGAACTTAAAGAAAAAACAAAAATATACTGTTTATGAATCCGGGTTAATTCTTAATAAAATTATCCTGGCTTTTAAGTCGATTGATCGTTCGCTGAAAACTATAAATGTATTTTATGAAACATTAAGAATTGCAGTGCTTGCTTTGCTGTTCGTTCTTTCACTTATCTTTTTAAGAAAATTTGAAAAAACTAATTTTAGAGTCGGAACAGTAGCTTTATTGATACTATTGATTTTTCTGATGCTTGTTCATTTCTTTCATGATTATCGAAGCACTTTTAGTATTTTACTTCCTATAACAGCACCGGTATTTGGACTAATTCTTTTCTCCTACGTGAGTTCTCTAATAAGGGAAACAAAGGAGAGAAAATTCATTTCTCATTTCAAAATAGATTCTATTATTGGTGAAGGAGGGATGGGAAAAGTTTATAAAGCTGTTGATATTCACACAAAGCAAGTCATTGCGTTAAAGGTTCTTCATCCGCAATTAATGAGCGATCCAGACAACAAAAAAAGACTTACAACGGAGGGACAGATTCTTTCCTCTTTTGATCATCCGAATATTATTAGAGTTTCGGAAATCGGCGAAGCAAAAGATTATAGCTTTATTGCTATGGATTATCTGCCTAATGGAACCCTTCAAAACTATATCGAAGAAAAATTTCCGCTGCCGCAAAACGAAGTAAAAAGAATATTGATCCAAATCTGTGAAGGTCTCTACTCAATTCATTCACAAAGAGTAATCCACAGAGATCTTAAAGCAGCTAACATCATGTTTGATGATAAAATGAATGTTAAAATCATGGACTTCGGACTTTCAAAATCTCCGCTTGTTTCACAAATGACCTCGCTTGGAACGGTGATAGGAACTTTGGGCTATGTTGCCCCCGAACAGATTACCAATATAAACGTCGATGAAAGAACAGATATTTTCTCGTTCGGAGTAATAATGTATCAGATACTGACGAACACTCTTCCATTTAAGGGCGAAAATGAAATAGCACTTATTCACTCTATCTTTAATACAATTCCTGTAAACCCATCGGTGCTTAATAAATCAGTGTCACAAGATCAAGATCGGGTTGTGCTGAAAGCTATTGCAAAAGACCCGAATGATAGATATTATGACTGCAAAATTTTACAACTTGATATAGAAAAATATTTTTAGGTACAGATATGCTCCCCGGCGATACTACAAGAGAAAAGCTAAGTAAAAAGTTCGGTGATTTTGTAAGTGAAATTTCCGGAGATTTTATGAATGTAATGCAGAGTATCAAAAGCGGTGAATCGAAAGAAATTACAACGAAACTTGTCGAATCAATCTTTAAGAAAACTCTAAATTTTTCAAGAAATTTTAATGATGAAATCGAAGAATATTTGGAAGGCTCAGAAAAACTTCGGGAAAAGATTGAATACTTGACTGAAGAAAACAGAAAACTTGAGGTTCTTTATTTATCCGGCATCCAATTTCTATCCGACATTGAACTGAAAGTCTTAATGCAAAAAGCAGTCGAAACCGTTGTAAAGGAATTAAAAGCCGACGAAGGATTTATTATAATTACTGATGAAAATGCGGAGATTGATTCGATCTTTGCAAAAAATATTGATCCCGAAGTTGATACAACAGCAAAAGATTTGAGCACTTCGGTAATTAAAAACAGTCTTGAAAATCTTAAGCCGGTAAGTTTGAATGATATTAAAAGCGAACAAGAATTTTCTAAGCGAAACAGTGTAGTAAGTTTAGGTTTATCAGCAGTTATATGTGTACCACTAATTTCGGGAAGTTTAGTTCTAGGTGCCGTTTATCTCGATAGACGCAACAAGCAGAATCCTTTTTCCGATAACGATTTAAAATTTCTTATATCGTTTGCCAAACAAATAGTTAAGGGTTTGGAAATAACGATGGAAATTTCTTCGCTCGAGCAAAAGCTTGTTAAAAAATCGGGCGATAGATTTAATACACTTCGTTCAGAATTTAAATGTGATGATATTGTTGGAGAAAGTAAGGAGATTTTCTCTGTTCTGAACCTTGCTTCAAAACTTGCAAAATCGGAAATACCGGTTCTTCTTCTCGGCGAAAACGGAACAGGAAAAGAGCTTATCGCGAGAGCAATACACAACAATAGCACTAGAAGTAACGGACCATTTGTCGCACTGAATTGTGCGGCAATTCCAGAAGAGCTGCTTGAATCCGAACTTTTCGGTTACGAAGAAGGTGCGTTTACCGGAGCTAAAAATTCAAAACCCGGAAAAATTGAAACGGCTGACGGGGGCACTCTATTCCTCGATGAAATCGGGGATCTTTCATTAACACTTCAAGCAAAGCTGCTGCGTGTGCTTCAAACGAAGGAACTCGAAAGATTAGGATCGACATCTTCGCGGAAAATTGATATGCGGATTATTTCCGCGACCAATCAAAATCTGGCAGAGATGGTAAAGCAGAAAAAATTCAGAGAGGATCTTTATTACAGAATTAAAGTTATGGATATAACGATTCCTCCTCTAAGAAAAAGGAAAGACGATATCGAAAGCTTAGTTGAATTTATGATTGAAAAATATTCGGATGGGGAACAATATGAAATTTCCCCAAAATTTACGGCATTGCTCGAAGCTTACGATTGGCCGGGAAATATCCGTGAACTCGAAAATGTTGTGCAGCGGAGTATTGCGCTGGCAAAAAATAATTACATAGATCATAATGATCTTCCAGATGAGATTTCAGAAATAGAAACTTTTGTTGATGTAAGTGAAAATAAAACACTTGAAGAAGCCGAAAAAGAATTTAGAAGAAGTTATCTGAAAAAGGTAATTAATCAATCAGCATCAAAAGCCGAAGCTGCCGAAAAACTGGGGATAAACCGTTCGCATCTTCATAAATTAATAGCCCAGTTGGACATATAATTTTCGTATTCATATTACTCGTTGAATATTCAAAATTTTCATTCAAAAAAACTCAGTGGACCTGTAACCCGGAACTTGCAACCTTTAAACAAAACCAACGCAAATTGGGAAACTGTATCGATTTTAGTAATAAATACTATTTCCCGGGAAAATATAGATCGTTTGTCTGCTTTATTCGCTTTTCTTATCTTTACACCTAAATTAATTTAACAATGAAAACGAAGACAAAAAAAACCATAGATTTTTTAATCATTATTCTCGTGTTTGCATTAACCGGCTCGAGTGTGGCTTATCTTTCCGGTATAATTATGAGCGGACTCGGATTTAAGCCATGGACTATCATGTACGTTCTTGGCTATATCCTTTTAATCTTTCCCTTGTATCAAGGGCTAACACTTGTTTATGCAGCAATTTTCGGAAAGTTTAATTTTTTCTATTCACGACAAAAGAAAATAGCAATTAAGCTTATCTCGCTTTTCAAACGTTCTAAAAAAGAAGTTTCGATCACCTCTGAAACCACAAATTCTTAATACTTAAATTCATCATTCTTTTCTTAACTATTTGATTCTTTTTCGGAAATACATTATTCTTTTGATTAAATGATAATACTTGAAGGGATGGTAATGAAAAATTTTTTGTTGATAATGATTTTAAGTGTTCTTGCAATAAATGCTCAAGAGAAATTAATCGTAGGTACAAAAGCTGCTGAACCTTTCACAATCAAGAAAAAAGAGGGGAACTGGACCGGAGTTTCGTTTGAACTTTGGAATATTATTGCAAAGCAAATGGATATCAGCTATGAAATTAAAGAGTATGACCTAGAAGAAATTTTAAACGCTGTTGAACAAGGAGAAATTGATATAGCCGTTTCGCCGCTTACCATTACTTCCGGGAGAGAAGAAAAATTTGATTTTACTCATCCGTATTTTATAACCGGATTAAGCATTGCCGCCTCCACGAAAGCCGATGCTGGATTTTTAAGTCTATTTAAAAGAGTAATTTCCGTTGAGTTTTTTGAGGCAGTCGGGGTTCTGATCCTTATTCTTTTTATGATCGGGTTTATAACATGGCTTTTTGAAAGGAAGAAGAATCCGGATGAATTCGGCGACGGAAAATCTAAAGGACTTTGGTCAAGCTTTTGGTTTGCTGCCGTAACAATGACTACTGTGGGCTATGGGGATAAATCTCCCAAATCGGTCGGAGGAAGAATCGTTGCGCTCGTCTGGATGTTTGCCGCGATTATAATAATTTCAAGCATAACTGCTGCGATTGCATCTGCGTTAACTGTGGGACAGCTCGAGACAAAGGTGAAAGGCTTGAATGATCTTTATTCGGCAAATGTGGGAACAGTTGCTTCATCTTCTGCAGAATCTTTTTTGATAGATAAAAGAATTAATTATTCGAGCTATAAATCAGTTGAAGAAGGAATTGAAGCTATAGCAGGCGGCGAGCTTGATGCTTTTGTTTACGATGCCCCGATTATGAAATATATCGTCAAAAAAAATAATCTTTCCGGTAAAGTAAAAGTACTTGCAGTTACACTGGAATCAGTTTTCTATGGGTTTGCTCTTCCCGCGGAAAGTTCGCTTCGAGAAATGCTTAACCGCGAAATAATAGCAAAAATCAGTGACGTTAAATGGAGGGAAGTGATGTTTAAGTATTTCGGAGATTAATGAAACCGCAGTTCCATAATCATATTTTGTCGATTACTTTTGATCACTTAAAAATGCCTTGCCATTATAGCTATTTATCTTTAAAATCGAAGCGTAAATAAAGGATTATATTATGAAATCAAAGCTGTACTTATTTGTTATTCTCTTAATGAGCACAATTTTAAACGCACAGAACACATATGAATTTTTAAGGCTAGACATGAGTCCGCGCGCTGCAGCACTTGCAGGCAGCTTTGTTTCAACCTACGATGATCCTAATGCTATGTTTTACAATCCTGCCGGAATTGCAACTTTAGAAGGTCAGCCCATTTCTCTATCTTTCGTTAAACATCTCTTGGATATAAATTCAGCTAGCTTAAGTTATTCGCATCAATTTGAGGGAATCGGAAGATTTGCCGCGGGTGTTCAATATATTAATTACGGTACATTTACCGCGGCAGATGAATTCGGGAACAAAACCGGAGAGTTTGGTGCTGGCGATTTTGCGCTTACAATCGGTTATGCAAATCAACTTGACGAAAACTTTTATTACGGGGCAAATGTTAAGTTTATCTATTCTAGTATCGAGGAAGTCTCCTCAACTGGAATAGCTGCCGATTTTGGGCTGCAATACTTAATTCCCGATAGCAGATGGAGCTTCGGGATTTCTGCTTTGAATCTCGGCGGTCAGCTCTCAAGCTATTACGATACACGGGAAGATCTTCCGCTGGACGTTAGAGTTGGATTTTCAAAAACCTTGGAACACCTTCCTTTTACCTTCTTGGTTTCACTAAACAAACTTAATGAAAAATATGACAGCTTCGGAGATCGTTTTCAACAATTTTCCGTGGGAGGCGAGTTTAGGTTAAGTCAATCGTTTCACTTAAGACTCGGTTATGATAACGAAAAAAGAAAGGAACTCAAGATTGGCACAACAGCTGGTCTCGCAGGGTTCAGTCTTGGGGTAGGATTAAACATAAGCAACTACTTAATCGATTATGCTTTCTCCTCAATGGGTTCGATAGGTTCGCTTCATAGAATCGGAGTATCGACAAATCTTTAATTTGATTTTAATTCTTCTTTTATTAGATCAATTTCTTCTTCTGCACGATTATGAGAACCATTGTAATCTCTAAGATCGAGCACTTCTTCGAGAAGAGAAATTGCTGCTTTGCGCATATTTTTTGTACGCAAAATTCCCGCTTTGATTATCATTGCATTAATTAAAAATCCCGATTCTTCATCTTCGTTCAATAGTTTTGAATAATTGATACAGTCGTCAAAATATATAAGTGCGTCATCTAAATTTCCTTTGTTGTATTCATCATATCCCACATAATAAGAAGCCTCGCGCATGGTATTGTTATTATAACCGGGTTTTTGTTCAACCCCCTTTTTATATATTTCCCTGAACACGTCGGATGCTTGAGTGTATCCGAATCGTTTAATCATTATCCTTCCTTTGTATCTTTCAAAAACCGGATTATCCGGAAACCATTCCAATAGCCGTTCGTTAAAAAACTGAGCTTTTTTATAATCTTCTTCGTACATATAGTATAAGGTCATTAAAAAATAGTTTGATTCAATCTTCGCGTACTTTCCTTTATTTGCGCAGAGTTCCAACTGCTCTAATCCTTTTTTTCGATCTCCGTTCGGGAAAAAAATCATAACAGGTTTTACGAAAGGATATTCTTCCGGAATCACATCGGCGTAGTAGTTATAAATGCCGAACCCAAGCTGCACATCCATGTTTGTGCTGTCGAGATCGTATGCTTTAAATACAAGAGGAAGTGCATCCTTTCCGTCAAGTGCCGCATTGAGCCAATCTTCGCGAATCGATAAAAGTCTTCCTCTAAAACCAAGTGAACCTCCTTTGAAAAACAACGCATCTATGTTGTTTTCATCTTTATCAAGAATGTCATCACACATGTCAATCACATTCTCGAGCTTTTCGATGAATAGATCATCATATTCTTCGTTATTAAGATCGAGCAAAATTTTCCACCACTCAATCATAGCATCAAAAAAATAACCTGCCGGATGTTTCGGGAAGTTCTTTATAACCTTGTTGAAAGTCTTTTCCGCGTCTTCGAATTGGATCCCGTATATCTCGTTAATTCCCTTAAAAACAAGAGAATCGAACTCCGCAGAATTTTGCGGCTGTGCAAAAACCGAAGAAAAGACAAAGATTAGAACGGCAAATATTTTTGAAATCTTCATACAAAACAACATAACAAAAAATTTCTTAATAAAAATTCGTCAAATTTTTACACTTTGATTAAAAGTCTGTTCAAAAATTTTTATTAACTTGTAAGTTTAAATTCCGACAAAATTTATGGCTAAGAAGAAAAATACAACCCCTGTCCCAAAAGATAGGATAATAATAAAAGGTGCCAGAGAGCATAACCTAAAGAACGTTGATCTTGAAATTCCCCGCAACAAACTAGTTGTTTTTACAGGCGTAAGCGGAAGCGGAAAATCTTCATTGGTTTTCGACACGATTTATGCCGAGGGACAAAGACGTTATGTTGAAAGTCTTTCTTCCTACGCCCGCCAGTTTTTAGAGCGAATCAACAAACCTGATGTCGATATTATACAAGGAATTTGTCCTGCGGTTGCAATCGAACAGAAAAAAGGTGCAAGAAATCCCAGATCGACTGTTGGCACAAGCACGGAAATATATGATTATCTTCGACTTCTTTTCGCGAGAATTGGAAGAACTGTTTGCTTCGACTGTGGAAAGGAAGTTAAAAAAGATACTGTTTCATCAGTAATTGAATGGTTCAACGAAAAAGAAGAAGACGAAAAATTCTTTTTGGGATTTCCTCTCCATCCCCACGAGGGACGCACACCCAAAGAAGAAATGGAACATCTTAAGAAAAGAGGTTTTTTCAGAATTTACTACAATGATGTTTTGTATGATCTTAACGAAGACGATCCAAAGATAAAATCAAAAGAAAATATTGTTGTTGTACTGGAAAGAATAAAACTTAAGAAAGAAAGTCTCCGAGAAAAAATTGCTGATACAATTGAAGCATCCTTTAAGGAAGGCGAAGGAAGACTAATCGTTGTAAACGCTTCAACGTACGATCTTAAAACATTTAATCAGTTTTACGAATGCTGCGGAATCCTCTACGAAGAACCCGAGCCCCAGTTTTTTAGTTTCAACAATCCTTTCGGTGCTTGCCCTGTTTGTCAAGGTTTCGGCAAGACAATGAGCTATGATATGGAATTGATTGTTCCAAATGCCAATCTAACAATTGCCGATGGCGCAATTGCTCCTTGGCGAACGGCAAAATACAGTCATTATTTGTATAAACTCGTAAAAGCAGCAAAGGATAAAAACATACCCCTGCATGTTCCTTTCAAAAACCTTAAGAGCGAACATTTAAGTCTGATAAAAGAAGGTTTTGACGATTTTCAGGGGATCGACGGTTTTTTTGCAGAACTCGAAAAGAAGAATTACAAAATGCATATCCGGATTTTACTCAGTAAATACAGAGGTTATACTACCTGTAATGCATGCAAAGGATCAAGATTAAGAAGAGAAGCGCTTCAGGTTAAAATCGGTGGAAATTCAATTCACGATGTGATTCAACTGTCGATCGAAAGAGCGGAAGTTTTTTTTAAGGATTTAGTGATCAGCGAGTACGAGGAAAAAATCGGCGGAAGAATTCTGAACGAAATAAAAAAACGATTAAATTTTTTGAATGAGGTTGGACTCGGTTATCTGACTCTCGACCGGTTAAGTTCAACGCTGTCGGGCGGAGAGACGCAGCGAATAAATCTTGCAACCTCATTAGGTTCTGCTCTTATCGGAACGCTTTATGTTCTCGACGAACCAAGCATTGGGCTTCATCCGCGCGATAACACAAAGCTTATTAACATCTTGAAATCCTTGAGAGATCTTGGGAATACAGTTCTTGTTGTTGAACACGATTCCGAGATGATGCAGGAAGCCGATCTGATTGTTGATATGGGACCAAAAGCCGGACAGCACGGGGGCGAAATTGTTGCGATAAACACTTACGATGAACTATTAAATAACATTAATTCTCTCACGGGAAAATATTTGTCGCACAAACTCTCAATTCCTCTTCCCGCGAAAAGAAGAAATGGAAATTCAAAAACAATTAAAATCAAGGGTGCCTCGGAACATAATCTTAAGAATATAGATGTGGAAATTCCGCTGAAGAAATTTGTTGTTGTTACGGGAGTAAGCGGTTCCGGGAAGAGCACGCTCGTTAACGATATTCTCTACGGCGGAGTAATGAAAATGTTCGGTAACAATCCGCCAAACATCGGTAGGTTTGAATCGATTGAAAATTATCATTCGATAGATGAGATAGAAATTGTAGATCAATCGCCAATCGGAAAATCACCACGCTCAAACCCGATTAGTTATGTAAAAGGATTTGAACATATAAGAACACTCTTTTCAAACACACCTCAAGCAAGATCAAGAGGATATAAACCCGGCTTTTTTTCTTTTAACGTTCCCGGCGGAAGATGCGAAACATGTCAGGGCGAAGGATTTGTTAAGATAGAGATGCAGTTTCTTGCTGATCTTTATTTGGAATGCGAAGACTGCAACGGAACAAGATTTAAAAAAGAAGTCCGGGAGGTTCTTTACCGTGGAAAAAATATTGTTGAAGTTCTTGATATGACTGTCGATGAAGCTTATGACTTCTTCAAGAACGTAAAAAAAATTGCAGGCTATCTTAAGGTACTGAAAGATGTTGGTTTGGGTTACATAAAACTTGGTCAGCCTTCAAATACGCTTTCTGGTGGTGAAGCACAGCGTATTAAGCTTGCGCTCCATCTCCACACGCAAAAGAGAAACAAACACACACTATTTATTTTTGACGAACCGACTACGGGGCTTCATTTTGACGACATCAGCAAACTTCTAAACTGTTTTAATATGCTTGTAGATACAGGGAACTCGGTAGTAGTTATTGAGCATAACCTCGATGTTATAAAATGTGCCGATCATATTATAGACCTTGGTCCCGAAGCAGGATCAAAAGGAGGGGAGGTGGTTGCTGCAGGCTCACCTGAAGATATTATTAAAAACAAGAATTCTTATACAGCGAAGTATTTAAAACCCTATCTGAAGAATTAAAGAGTGAGTCTTATTTCGTTTCCGCTGACGGTATAAAATACTTCCAAATAATCGAACTCGGCAAGATTTTGTTTAAACGAAAAAATATTTTTACCGGGATAGATTTTGTCAACAATGAGCTGTGCTTTGTTTTCCCCTCTGCCGGCAATAACGTAAACTTGCTCCGTAATTTTTGAATAAAACAGAAGTTTATATGAATTATCAGAGGATTTAACAAGTACAGGTTTATCAAAGTATGAAATCTGCTTTGCAATGTCTTCCAGTGCAGGGATCGTCACTTCAACAATGTTCGATGTTGAATCACTTTCGTTCCAGAGTTTATCAACTGATTTTAAAGTGAAATAATAATTTACCTGTCTCGGTTTTTCTACAACTATTGAAATTCTTGTTTTATTTGCGCTGAATACATCTTGAAGATTTTCCGGTTTGAGATTCACTTTTGGTTCATCAAGTTTGTACAGCGCAAGATATTCAGCTCCGTTTCCCGAATATTCATCGTTTAATTCCCAAGAAAGATTAATCATCGATCGATTTGAGTCATCGATGTTGTAACTAAGATTATAAGGCGGATCGGGTTTTGCTGCAATGATATTCGGAAGAGATGCCGGAAAAGCTTTCGAAGTAAAAAAATCCATCGGGAGATTTTTTATGTGTTCGTATCTGAAAAACGCAACACCATCCGCATTTTTTTCTCTTGCAATTTCAACCTGTTGCCGAAGTTCTGATACAACCTCATCTTTGTATGCCGCAATTCCTATTATCACATTTTTATCGGGATTTGAATTTCTCCAATCTTCAACCAATGCTTCATATTTCGGATTTGAAAGATTGCTCCAATAAATTTGCGGAACAACATAATCAATTAAGCCGCGGTTAAGCCATTCTCTTGAATCTTGATATACTTCGGAGTAACCCTGAAGACCTTTTGCGAGCTGTAAATTTCTGTAAATTCCAATCGGAGTAGCCCCTATTTTGAGGAGCGGCTTAATTTCTTTCACATTAAGATGAAGTGCTTCCATAAATTTTGTTATGTTATTACGCCGCCATTGAGCTCTATCCGATCCGTTTCCATAAAGGTTGTAAGAAAAATCATCGTTATACATCCGGCTTGGATAGCGAATAAAATCAAGATGAAGTCCGTCGATGTTATAATTGTAAACGAGGTCTAAAAACAAATCAACAAGATAATCTCTAACTTCGGGAAGCCCCGGGTCAACCCAGTAAGAGACGGTTCCGTTTTCCTTTACTTCATATATCCAGTCGGGATGTTTATTGAGCAAATGATCCGGATGGGAAATTTTATTGTTTGAATTACTTGAAAAACAACGCATCACATTTACCCAAGCATGAAGTTCAATCCCGTTCCCGTGTGCAAGATCAATCATATACTCTAAAGGATCGTAACCCGGATACCGTCCTGTTTCGCCAGCAAGGTATGATGAAAAAGGTTCGTAATTGCTTCGGTACATTGTGGTGCCGTTGCTGCGGACTTGAAAATAAATAGTATTGAGTTTCTTTCTTTTAACGTCGGCGACAATACCTCTTAATGCGGCTTTCTGTTCCTCAATGTTATAAGTATTCGGAGGCCAGTCGAGTTGAAAGTTAGTAGTAACCCACACAGCTCTTGTTTCTCTTTCCACTTGAGCGGAAATTGTAACCGATGCCAAACATAAAAGAAATATGACAGAAATTGTTTTTTTCACGCGAAAACTTCAATTCCCTTTTTTATTGAATCTAAAACTAACTTTTTGCCGGCTGAAATATCCAATAAAATTTTGCCTGTATCCTGTATTAAAACAAACTTAATATCCCCGCTCCGGTTCTTTTTATCGGTTTGCATAAATCTGTAAATCTTATCAGCATTAGGTGATTTCAATTTTATACTGCCTTTAAATAAATTAACTGCATTCAAAAATTCTTTTTCTTTTCTGGGATTGAGTATCCCGAGAGATTGAGATAAAAATATCGAACAAACAATTCCCGCAACAACTGCTTGCCCGTGTTTGATTAAGTTCTTCTGCTCGGCTTCAATTGCATGAGCAAATGTATGTCCTAAATTCAAAATTTTTCTTAAACCGGATTCTTTTTCATCGGATTCCACAACAGCGGATTTAAATTCAATCGATTCTTCTATCAGCTTAGCAATCGATGATTGTTCACCTTGCAACAATGACTTGAACTTTAGATTAAAAAATTTAGCCAGAGCTTCGGTTGCAATAAAACTGTATTTCAATGCTTCACCCAAACCGCAGATAAGTTCATTTTTATCAAGCGTGGTTAAAAATGATGTGTCTATCAAAACAAATTTCGGTTGATGAAAGGCTCCGATTATGTTTTTAATTCCTCCAAAGTTAAATCCGGTTTTACCTCCTACCGAACTGTCAATATCAGCAAGAAGAGTCGTGGGAACTTGAACATACTCTACACCACGCATATATGTCGCTGCTGCGAAACCGGCAATGTCCCCGGTAATGCCTCCGCCTATCGCAATTATTGCAGTATCTCTTCCGTACTTTCCGTTTATTAACTTTTCATAAATGTGATTGAGGCTCTCATATGATTTGTTTTTTTCAGTCGAATTGAAAATAAACTTTCCGGTTTTATTAGGAAATTCTTTGATGATTTTTGTGATTAGTTTCCCATGGTAGTGATTAACCCGGGAATCTATCACAAAGAATAATGACGATCCCTTACAATGCTTTATGATTTTTTTGTTTAATTGATCGACGATGTTACTGCCGATATATACCGGATAAGGATTTTGAGAAAGATTTACATTAATCTTTTTCATATATCATCTTTTTGATTTTCTTTGCAATTAAATCTACGGTTGTTCCGATTTTTGTCGCATCAGTGTTTATTACCAAATCTGATTGAAGATAATAAGGTTCACGTTCGATCAACATCTTGTTAATTTTATCCAGAAATTTTTCCGGCGATTCTTCGTTTAGAACAAACTCTCTAAATGCAGGTCTGTCAATTTTATTTTTTATTCTTTTATAAATTACTTCGGGCGATATTTTTAAGTAAATAGTTGTTCCCGAAGATTTAAGCAGTTCTACATTTTGTTTATTTGCCATTGTTCCGCCGCCAAGAGAAACCACAATTGATTCTTCATCAATCAATCGTCTGAGGGTCTCGCATTCAATTTTTCTAAATTCTTCTTCGCCGGAATCTTTAAAAATATCGACAATAGTTTTTGATTGTTCTTTTTCGATCACTTTGTCTAAATCGTAAAATGACCATCCGAGAACGTTTGCAAGAATAGGTCCTATCGTACTTTTCCCGCTGGTCATAAATCCGCATAAAAATATACGGCGATTATTCATAGTAAAAATTGCATTATTAATTGAACTTTAATATAAGAATAACTTATGAAGTTTGTTGATTTTTGAGTTAGATGTGAAAAGCGATTCCAAGTTGGAAAATTGTTCCGTCAATGTTCACTTTGCTGTGAAATATCTCGTTGTTGATTCTATAATTTCGTCCCTCGTATTCGAACTCAAGCTTTGTGTATCTGTTTTTCATTTCGATTTCGGGATCGCGGAATTTCATTTCAAATCTTGCCGAAATATTATCGAATATCATATACTCAATTCCCGTTAAAACATGAACTCCCACCGAGAAAGGCTGTTCGATAGTTTCTGATGAAACATCGCTGAAGTTTCTAATATGATTGCCGAAGTAAGCTCCGGCACCTGCGCCGATGTAAAACTTAAAATCATTGTTCGAAAATGGGAAAAGATAAAAGACGTCAAATTCAACCGGAATGATTTCAAAACCTTCTTCGGCAGAAACAATTTCGAGTATTGTCGGTCCGGCAATTCCAAAATCAGCCGTTGAAAAAGTTTCCTTAATATAACCGGTATTAATTCCGATAAATATTTCATCAAATATTGCATAACGTAGATTTACTGAAAATCCCCAAATGTCTTCGAGGGGTGTGTGGAGATATGCAAGAATCGGATCAGATGCCTTTGGTTGAAGGAACAATTTTGCATCTGTCGTCAAGTTATAGTTTACCGAAACGCTTAATCCCATATCCCCATGCTGTGCGTTGACTTTTTGCAGCGGGATGAACAGAATTAAAATTAGGATTATTCTTAAATTTTTCATTACCGATGTAAAATATAAAATTCAAGTTTAATTGTAATGGCAAAAATAATGCATCATTCTTTGAGTAAAGGATAAATTTGATGATAAATTTAGTATTTTTTCACTCGTTGCTTTAAATAATACAAACACCGGAATTATTTTGAAACCAAAGTTCAGCATAAAACTTAGAAAAAGAATAATCAAAGTCCGTGAATTTGTATCTAATAGAATCTCACGACTCTCTATGCCGGAGTATACGGTTTTTGCAGTCTATGCTATAATAACCGGTGCCGCAGTTGGATTAGCAGCAGTCTTTTTTCATAAAGCAATTGATTTTTTTACTTACGTCTTTTTTGAAATAGCCGCCGGTGAATTGGAAGTAATACTCGGTGCTGCAGCAGTAATCTTGATCCCGGTTATTGGAATGCTGCTTCAAAGTTTGATGACAAAAATTTCTCCTGTTACCGCTAAGAAAAAGGGCGTAGCCGAAGTTATAAAAGCAGTTGCGATGAGAGGCGGATTTATAAGGTTTAGAACAACCATTTTTCACTTTCTTGCTCCGGCAATAAACATAGGTTCAGGGGGAACAGTTGGACCCGAGGGTCCTGCAGCACAGATAGGAGGCGGTGTTGCGAGCAAACTTGGGCAGATAATAGGTCTCTCCGATTCAAGAAGAAGAATGTTTACCGCAGCCGGTTCGGGCGCTGCGATTGCCGCGGTTTTTAACACACCGCTCGGAGGAATCTTCTTTGCATTGGAAGTTGTTCTGCTAAACGATTTTCAATCAGCAACATTTTCTGCGTTAATACTTGCTTCGGTTACTGCAAGTGCAATAAGTAGAATTTTTCTAGGGGATAATCCGGCGTTCACCTTTACTGCCACTTCATTCGAGAGTTATGATCAGCTATATCTTTACTTGATTTTGGGAATCGGAGCGGGAATAATATCGCTTTTGTTCTTAAGATATTCCCAGGTGGTTAACGATTTGTTTGCCCAAAAGAAAATTGCCGAAATTCCTCGATGGATAAAAATGGCAGCAGTCGGATTGATAGTAGGTGTTTCGGGATATTTTTACAACGAGATTTTTGGAATCGGTTATCATGCGATAAATGAAATTCTTGCAAATCATTTTTCTTGGAATATTGTATTAATTCTTCTCGTGCTAAAATTTATTCTTGTGCCGCTCATATTAAATTCCGGAGGATTCGGCGGCGTGTTTGCTCCATCGCTTTTTATTGGAGCCAGTTTCGGCTATGTTGCGGCCTATGCATTAAAATTTTTCTGGGACGTCGAGGTAGATACAACAACATTTGTGCTTGTAGGGATGGGAGCTGTGCTGGGAGGAATTAATTCTATCCCAATTTCTGCCATACTTATAATTTTTGAAATGACGAGGGAATATTCGTTTATTCTTCCTCTCATGCTTTCGGTTGTTATAAGCACAACAATTGTACAGCTTGTTGTGCGCAGATCGGTTCATTTGGAACATCTTCAAAAGGAAGGTTATGACCTTGCTGCTGGAAGGGAATCGAGAATTTTAAAGTCAGTACAAGTTAAAGATATAATGAGAAAGGAAATAGTTCTACTTCCCGAAGATACCCCGCTTCCCGTGATTGTTACTAAACTCCTTGAAAGTCATCACAGCACTTTTTACACTTCAGATGCAAAAGGAAATTTAACCGGAGCTATCTCAGAGAATGAACTGCGTCCTATTATTACCGAGTATGAACAGGTTAGAGATTTTATTGTAGCAAAAGATATTGCACGTCATGAACTCACTACAGTAAAAGAAACCGATGATCTCCATTTTGTCCTGAACTTATTCGGCCAACGTAATATCGATGAATTTCCCGTTTATTCGGAAGGGGGAAAAATTGTTGGTTCAATAACGCGACAGGATGTTATTTCAGCGTATAATAGAGAAAGTCTTAAATATAATTTAGCCGACGGCTTGGCTCACGATCTTAAAAATATTGAAAAGATCGAAGCAGCAAAAGTGGCGGAGGGCTATTCAATAATTGAAAGAAGAGTTCCAGCAAAGTTTGTTGGTAAGTCGGTTATTGATCTGCAGCTAAGACGTAATTACGGTTTGGAAGTGTTGATGATCAAACAACAAACTTCTTTCTTTGAAGGCAGTGACGACACAAAAATTATTATTCCTGATAAAAATTATCCGCTTAAGCCCGATGATATTCTCGTTATATTCGGCTCTGACGAAAAGCTTGCTCAAACCGAGGATTGGAAATAATATCTAAAATTCAAATTCACTTCTTTATTCATTAAATTTGTAAACAACCACTACAACAATGGAGAAGATGATATGCCCTCGTCCAAGCATCTCTTAAAACTCAAGCCGCAAGAGTTTATAAAACTTCTTAAGGAAGAGAAGATTAGACGATTTTATTTCGTATATAATGAGTCCAAAAGAATATTAATTTCATCCCATAAAACTTTACAACCTATCGCAGATTCGTTAAGCAGAGATAAAAGAGATTTTTTAAAACATGAAGGTATCTTTGTTGAACTCGATTCAAATTTTGATACACTGATGGGAGCGTTTGTACATAAAACTAACAGAGGACAAGGTATAGGAGGTTTGCGGTATTGGGATTATGAAACCATCGAAGATTTTCTTAGAGACGGCTTAAGACTTTCCGCAGGAATGACCCGCAAAAACGCACTTGCAGGTCTATGGTGGGGCGGAGGTAAAGGAGTTATTTGTCACAATCCTCTCAACAATAAAAAGAATACCGATTACAGGGATCTTTTGTTCAGCAATTATGGTCGATTTATTAGTTCCCTTAACGGCTGCTATATAACCGCGGAAGATGTAGGAACCACACAGCGGGATATGGAAAGTGTTTTAGGATACACAAGATTTATTACTTGCATACCGAAGGATAAAGGAGGAAGCGGAAACCCATCAGATCTTACGGCACAAGGGGTTGTAAGCGGCATGGAAGCAGCTTTGCATTATCGGAAAAAATCAACACTTAATGGAAGAACAGTTGCAGTTCAAGGACTGGGAAATGTCGCATCGCGAATGATAAGAATTCTATACGAAAAAGGAGTTAAAAAAGTATTTGCCTGCGATTTAAATCCAGAGATTGTTTCTCAAATAACTAATGAATACTCCAATGAATTTCTTGAATCTTATACTACAACGAAAAATGATATTTCAATATTCTCGAAGGATTGTGATATTTTTGCTCCATGTGCTACCGGTGCCGTCCTAAATAACAAAACAATTCCGAAAATAAAAGCTAAGATTGTCTGCGGCGCCGCGAATAATCAACTGGAAGATCCCGCTAGAGATGATAAAGCTTTGATGAAAAGAGGAATTATTTACGTTCCGGATTTTCTTACGAACAGAATGGGAATAGTAAACTGCGCAAACGAGCAATATGGTTATCTAAATAATGATCCCGCAATTGAAATGCATTTCAATAAGAAATGGAAGCATTCCATTTTTAATACAACAATTGAAGTTCTAAAAGAATCAAAAAAAACAAAGAAACCTTCAGGCGAAATAGCTGTTAATCTTGCCGATAAATATTCTGAAATGAGTCATCCGATGTTCGGACATAGAGGAAAACGAATTATTGATTCATTAGCCGAAAATGAATGGCATAAATCATAAAATTATTATGAGGCAAATATGAAAACACTATATAAAACGTTTTTTTTTCTTTCAATTACTCTAACAATTTTTGCACAGCCCGACGAAAAACAAATGCAGGAAATGATGGCGATGATGATGCCGGGTCCCGAACATGAATACCTTGCAAAATTTGAAGGCTCGTGGAAGCAGCACTTTAAATTTTATATGACGCCGGGAGCCGAACCGGTTGAAAGTGCCGGCGAATCTGAAAATAAAATGATTCTTGGAGGAAGATTTCTGCAAATAACAGCAACAGGTGAGATGATGGGGCAGCCGACCGAAGGTTTATCGATTCTTGGTTATGATAACCGGCTTAAAGTTTTTACCATGTACGGGTTCGATACTATGGGAACTTATGCTATTACACCTGAAGGCAAGAGACTTGATGAAAATACATTTGAGTACAAAGGGAAAAATTGGGAACCGCAACTTAATGATTACAGTGATTATAGAATCCTTTTTAAAATGATAGATGAAAACTCATACATTTCAGAACTTTACTTTATATTTCCCGGACAAGATAAAGAAGTGAAAATGCTCGAGGTTTTAAGTACGCGAAAATAAAGTAGGAGAATAAATAACGAGAATATGCCGGAAGAATTGACTTACAAAAAAATATTCTACTTCTGGATGCCGCTTGCCGCTACCTGGCTTATGATGTCGGTTGAAGGACCTTTTCTTACGGCTATCATCGCAAGACTTGCCGAACCGAAGTTTAATCTTGCCGCTTACGGTGTTGCGTTTTCATTTGCATTAATAATTGAAGCACCTGTTATAATGATGCTGAGTGCCTCAACCGCCTTAGTGAAAAATTATCATTCCTTTACTAAACTGAAAAACTTCGTTTATTCTTTAAATCTTCTCCTAACCGTTTTGATTTTAATTGCTGTTATTCCACCCGTGTTCAATTTCCTGGCGATTGATTTAATTGGTCTTCCGCCGAACGTAGCTCATCTCACACATATTGGTTTATTCATCCTTATGCCTTGGCCGGGAGCAATTGGGTACAGGAGATTCTATCAAGGAATATTAATAAAATACAATAAGACTAAGCGCGTTGCATATGGAACGGTTATACGGTTAATTGCTATGTCAATAACCGCGCTTATACTCTACTTTTTTACGGAAGTTCATGGAGTTATTGTCGGGACTGCATCCTTGAGCGCGGGAGTTATAGCGGAGGCTGTGTCAACAAAATTTATGACTGCTTCCATTTTGAAAAAAATTCCTGTTGAAGGTCAATCCGTTGAAACAGATTTAACATACAAAGAAATTTTTAATTTCTATTATCCGCTTGCTTTGACAGCTTTAATATCGCTTGGGGTGCACCCGATAGTAACTTTCTTCATCGGCAAAAGCTATATGGCTATAGAATCACTTGCTGTTTTGCCCGTGCTTAATTCGTTGGTTTTTATTTTCAGAAGTTTGGGACTTTCTTATCAAGAAGTCGGTATCGCCCTTATGGGAGAGAAAATGGAAAACTACAAATCACTTAGAAACTTTGCCATAGGAGGCGGAGCTTTCGTCTTTGTTGGAATGATGCTGATTGCAAACACTCCTGCTGCTGATTTCTGGTTTAGATCTATTTCCGGGCTTACTAATGAGCTTGCTGAATTTGCATCTCTTCCGCTTAGGATTTATGCTTTTATTCCGGTGCTGACTTTTTATATTTCTTTTCAAAGGGCAATATTGGTTTATGCGCGTAAAACACAACCGATTACGTTTGCTACAACAATTGAAGTAGGTGTAATTATTTTAATTCTTTTTGTTGTTACAAAGAATTGGCAAATTGCCGGGGTGATTGCAGCAACCATCGGTTTTGTCTTTGGAAGAACAGCGGCAAATCTTTATCTTATTTCTCCTTTTCGAAAAGCTGTTACATTGGGCAAGTGACTAAATATTTTCCCTCGAAACTTTAATCATTATTCCTTAAGTTTAAGCTAAACCGATAAATCACAAAAATGAACAAACACTTTCATTCTAAAAACAATTCCAAATCACTGATCACCTTCTTCCTTCTCCCAAAGGGATCCCGCTTGGCGGTGATTATTTCTTACTTCTTAATTCTTAACTCTTGCAATTCCACCGAACCGCCGCCTCCCCCGGTAATAGAGCCAACAGATACAGTAACCGTAAGCATAACCGACAAAACCCACAGAAGCATAACCATAAACGTAAAAACAACTCTAAACAACAGAGACTGGAAAATAGAACTGTTTAGAGAAAAACAAGCAGAAGAAGATACATTGCTTGCGGATTTTAGTGTAGAAACCGAAGACACAACAATAATAGACGATAACGGAGGAAAAGGCTTGGAGTTGGAAACGGAGTACGGTTATTACACAATACTAAGTACAGAAACCGGGGAAATAAAAGATAAGAGCGAAAAAGTAATAGGTAGAACCTTGGGAGCAACGAGCCATAATTATGTATGGGAAGAATACACGATAGGCGAAAGCGGTGTATTGTACGACGTATGGGGAACAGACGAGAATAATGTTTATGCTGTAGGAGCTTTCGATATAGGTGATACAACATATGGTTTAGCTCATTGGAATGGAACGAATTGGACGCCCATAGATGATCCCGGTGGATTAGCAATTTATGGATTTGGAGAAAATGATATTTGGGTCGCTGGCGGTAAGGTATTCCACTTTAATGGAACGCAGTGGCTAGATATAGATCGAGGTGATCAAGTATTGAGTGATAATGTGGTTTACACTTGCCTTTGGGGCACATCGAGCGAGAACTTGTACTTCGGCAACCAAGGCGGCAAAATAGTCCATTGGGATGGGAGAAGGGGGAGTGTTGTTAAGGAATTCCTGACAACAAGCATTACCGATATAAACGGCTACAACAAGGACAATTTTTGGATTGTTGGAAGAAAAAATATGACTGGAGGTGATGATCTAGTTGTTCAATATAAAAATGGTATTTGGGAACAATTAATTGATGGTGCCTTAATGTCACAGTACCCAAACTCTGTTTATCCCGTAAATGACAAAATTACCTTCATCTGTGGTAATTTTTGTTTCTATAATTTTGCGAATCAATGGAATGCAGTACCCATCAATATTTCTGGAAGTTATGCAAGGGTTCGAGGCAGCAATTCTAATAATGTATTCTCAGTAGGGAATCGCAGTGAAATCCTTCATTACAATGGGAAAGATTGGAATAGATACGAAGAATTAACAACCGCTGGATTAGTTTTACTAAACGGCTTAAAGGTATTTGAAAACAAAGTATTCATTGTTGGAATGAATGAAGGGTTAGCATATTTATTAATCGGAAATTAGAGGAGATCAAAAAATGATAAAAAAGACATTAGCAATTATATTTTCACTTTTCTTACAAGTATATGCTCAATATCAGCCGGAATTTTATACAAAGATTAAAGATTTTGATGGCGGTAATTATACAATAAGAGCGACATCGTTGACAGATATTTATGATTATAACGGATATCAAACTGACCAATTTTCAGTGGCAGTTGAACAATACTATGCTCCCCCTGATGCATATTATCCTGGTCCGGTTGGATTTGAGTATGTGATGGACCGAACTGCAAATGGAGAAACATGGGACATTATTGCATATTCAACATATTTAATATCATTTCTTAAGGAAGGAAGCAAAACACCGTTCTGGACAATTACCATTGACTTTAAACAATGTTATCCTTATAAAGATGTAACACTTAAATTACATAGAGATCAATTTGGAATTATTTCACGAATAATTGAATCTTATAGATGGGATGAACAACAAGAAGAATTTGTCAGATATACTATGGAAGTAAATGACCATGAATTTTTCAATTATTGGGATTTATTAAATGTTGAATACTTTGATGATTGTTTTAGATCAGATATAATAGTAAGAAATATTCTAGATCAAAATGATTATGGCGAATTATTTGTGAATGATCAAGAAATACTGTCTGGGGAGTCAATAAATTTACATAAAAGTAGTTCGAATGAATTTCGTACTTACGAATCTATTATTGAGGATTCATATTTGTTTAGAAATTGGGAAAGAAGTGAAAATAAATATTCTAACCCTAAGAATATGATAATTGATGACGAAAACGATGTGGTCGCTTTTTTATTCCCTACCCACCCCTTCACAGTACACAACTACCTCGAAGGCGGCAGCGGGGGGAGTTATAATGTAACGTGGACAACTCCTAATATTGAACAAGGAACTTTCCAGTCACTTCAATCTTTTAATTCATTTGAATATAAAGAACCATATTATGATAAATATAAGGCGACAATTTCTCAAACAATCCCCGGTCAATACGGCACAAACTGGGAGTTTCAGTATTGGGATGACGGATCAA